>JACQIJ010000055.1 GCA_016198545.1 Pseudomonadota bacterium | reverse complement strand
GATCATGAAAAAAATGAAACATTCTTCATTACGCTGGCCAACGACGAGAAGGAAGCATCCGTCAAATTCATGCAGTTGAAAAATATCCTGAAACACCCCCCCGCTGCCGCGCGCGGAGCAAAACCGGCATGGAAAAGCGGCCACACTGAAAATACGTATGAAAGATCCGTGCGGAAAGTTATCGACTATATCCGCGCAGGCGATATTTTTCAGGTCAACCTGTCGCAGCGGTTCGAAGCGCATCTGCCGGACGGATTCAGTCCGTTTGGGCATTACAAAGCCCTGCGCCGCGTCAACCCCGCGCCGTTTGCGGCCTATATGAATTTCGGCAGCATGATTTTGTCATCGGCATCGCCGGAGCGTTTTCTGCAGGCGCGCGGGCGGCAGGTGGAAACGCGCCCGATCAAGGGCACGCGCCCGCGCCTGCCCGATCCGGCGCAAGACAAAAAAATACGCGCCGAACTGTCCGCCAGCGAAAAGGACCGCGCCGAGAACATCATGATCGTCGATTTGTTGCGCAACGACCTGTCGAAAGCATGTACGGATGAATCGGTGAAAACGCAGGATCTCTGCAGGCTGGAAAGCTTCGCCCGCGTGCATCATCTTGTATCCACCGTGACAGGATACCTGCGCGCGGACAAGACGCCCCTTGATCTGCTGGAAGCCTGCTTTCCCGGCGGATCCATCACCGGCGCGCCGAAGGTGCGGGCGATGGAGATTATCGAGGAACTGGAACTGCAGCGGCGCGGGCCGTATTGCGGCGCGATGGGATATATCGGATTCGACGGCGCGATGGATATGAACATCGCCATCCGCACGCTGGTCTATGAAGGGCAAAAAGTCAGTTTCAACGCGGGCGGCGGCATCACCGCCGATTCCGACCCGGCCGCCGAATACCGCGAAACGATGGACAAGGCGGAAGGAATTTTCAGAAGCTTTGAAGTTTTGCGCAGAGACGCCGTGGCCACATGATCCTGCTGATCGACAATTACGATTCATTCGTTTACAACCTCGGACGCTATTTCGGGCGGCTGGGGCGGAAGCGTATCGTTGTGCGCAACGACGCACTCCCGCTCGATGAAATCGGCCGCATGAAACCGGAAGCCATTGTTCTGTCCCCCGGCCCGCGCGCACCAAAGGAAGCCGGGATTTGCCTGCCCCTGATTGAAAAATTCCATGACAGCATCCCCATTCTCGGCATTTGCCTGGGCCACCAATGTATTGGGGAAGCATTCGGCGGTCGCACCATGCGCGCTCTAAAACCTGCTCACGGAAAGGCCAGCGCGATCGAAAACGACGGCAACGGGCTATTCGCCGGTCTGCCGCCTCATTTTAATGGCGGACGTTATCATTCACTGGTTACTGACCTTCTTGCCAATGCGCCGCTGAAAATAACGGCGCGCGCAGAAGACGGCGCGATCATGGCCGTGCAGCATGAACGGTTTCCCGTTTACGGCCTGCAATTCCATCCGGAGTCGGTTTTGACAGAGCATGGACTGGAGATATTGCGGAATTTTATAAACGCCGCCGATGCGTGGAACGCAGCACATGCAAGGCGGGCGGCATGAAAGTTTTTCTGAACGGTGAATTCATTGAAGAAGGCGCGGCTGCCCTGCCCGTCACGGACCGCGGCTTCACGCTAGGCGACGGCGTGTTCGACACGATGCTGGCGGCGGACGGAAGTTTAGTCGACGCCGATGCGCATTTTAACCGCCTTTTGAAACATGCCGCGGTTTTAAAAATCCCCGTGAATATGGATGTGGAGGCATTAAAAAAAACCGCCCATCGCCTGATTGGCCAGCCAGCCAGCCAGCGGGCCGCCATCCGCACGACCGTCAGCCGCGGCCCCGGCGAGCGCGGGCTGACCCCGCCGGAAAGCCCGCAGCAGACGATTCTGATGCGCGTCTCTCCCGCGTCCGATCCGTCCACATCGCCGCCGCCGCATCTTGTGATCGCAGAGACCGTGCGGCGGAACGAGCATTCGCCGCTATCGCGCATAAAATCGTTAAACTACGGCGACAATATCCTTGCGCTGATGGAGGCAAGGGGAAAAGGCACGGACGACGCCATAATTCTGAATACGGCGGGCAAAGCCGCCTGCGCGACAGCCGCGAATATTTTTGTTTTAATCGGGGGAGAGCTTTTCACCCCGCCGGTCAGTGACGGCGCGATGCCGGGAATCACACGACAAAAACTGCTGCCGAAAGCAATCGAAAAATCCCTGGGCATTGAGGATATGATGGAAGCCGATTCCATATATTTGACGAGCAGCATTCTGGGCATCCGCGCGGCGAAAAGCCTGAATGGAAGAAAACTTCTGGATCTCTACAGAAATTTTCCAATAGCCGCCTGAAGAAAAAATCAATACTGCGCGGAATGCTGCCCCATCACGGCTTCCAGCTTCGCCTTCGCCGTAGCCAGCCTGCGCCCGGCATGAACCTTTTCGGCTTCGTCCGATGTCATGCCCAGATCCTCCGTCAGGTTGCGAATGGTAGCTTCGAGATCGGCACGGTTCAGGTCGTTGACGTTGACCGCTTCCTCCGCCAGCACGGTAGTGTGCGTCGGGGTGACGTCGGCAAAGCCGCCGCCGATGAAGATGCGCTGCGGCTTTTCATCGCCTTCGCTAAATACGAGGATCACGCCGGGGCGGATGGGAGACACCAGTGCGCTGTGGTTCGGCAGCACGCCGAAATCGCCCTCCTCGCCCGGAATGACAGCCATTTTGACGGGGCCGGACATGAGTTTTCTCTCGGGCGAGACGAGTTCGAAGTTAAATGTTTGTGCGTTCGAATCGATCATAGTCTCGGCTTTCTCTTGCCAAGATATTGGCTGACTGTTTGCTTTTCAGGTAATGAGTCGTTAATCCCCCCCCGCTGCACTGTTGATGCCACCCCTCTCTCAGGAAAAATCGTTACCGCTGCCGCTTCATGCGTTTTAGGATTGATTAAAAGCGCTGCAGTATATGTATTCTGGACACGAAAGCCTTCATCCAGCAGACCCATAACAACATCAACCGTGTCGGGGTCCTGCTCGCCCAGGACAGCTCTTACAAAATCATTATTCACAAAGCCATCTTTTGTTTTTTTCTTCTGCCTCATTTTCTGTCCTTACGCCGCCTCCGCCGCCATTTTCTTGGCTTTCGTCTCGGCTTCCTCGATCGTGCCGACCATGTAGAACGCCGCTTCGGGCAGGTGGTCGTACTTGCCATCGACGATCGCGCGGAAGCCCTTGATGGTATCGTCCAGCTCCACGAATTTTCCGGGGTGACCGGTGAACACTTCGGCGACATGGAACGGCTGCGACAGGAAGCGCTGGATTTTCCGCGCCCTTGCGACGACCAGCTTGTCGTCTTCCGACAGTTCATCCATGCCCAGAATGGCAATGATGTCCTGCAACGCCTTGTAGGTTTGCAGGGTTTTTTGCACATCGGCGGCGCACTTGTAGTGATCCTCCCCGATAACGCGGGGGTCCAGAATCCGTGATGTCGAGTCGAGCGGATCGACGGCCGGGTAGATTCCAAGCTCCGCGATCTGACGCGACAAAACGGTCGTCGCGTCAAGGTGGGAGAAGGTCGTTGCCGGAGCCGGGTCGGTCAGGTCGTCCGCCGGGACATACACAGCCTGCACGGAAGTAATGGAACCTTTGTTCGTCGAAGTAATGCGTTCCTGCATCGCGCCCATGTCGGTGGCCAGCGTCGGCTGGTAACCCACGGCTGAAGGAATGCGGCCCAGAACGGCGGACACTTCCGCGCCCGCCTGCGTGAAGCGGAACACGTTGTCCATGAAGAACAGAACGTCCTGCCCTTCCACGTCGCGGAAATACTCGGCAGCCGTCAGGCCGGTCAGACCCACCCGCGCGCGCGCGCCGGGCGGTTCGTTCATCTGCCCATAAATGAGCGCCACTTTGGAGCCTTCAGGATCGCCGACCTTGATAACGCCGGATTCAATCATTTCGTGGTAAAGGTCGTTGCCTTCACGGGTTCTTTCACCAACGCCCGCGAACACGGATACGCCGCCGTG
Organism: Pseudomonadota bacterium; assembly: GCA_016198545.1. Classification (GTDB taxonomy): domain Bacteria; phylum Pseudomonadota; class Alphaproteobacteria; order Micavibrionales; family Micavibrionaceae; genus JACQIJ01. The sequence continues at coordinate 3,075 of JACQIJ010000055.1, read as the reverse complement.
CGCCTTGGCAATGTTGTTGATCAGTTCCATGATCGTCACGGTCTTGCCCACGCCCGCGCCGCCGAACAGGCCGATCTTGCCGCCCTTCGCGTAGGGGCAGAGAAGGTCGACGACTTTAATGCCTGTGACCAGCTGCTCGGTTTCCGTCGCCTGCTCCACGTAAGCGGGGGCCGCACGGTGGATCGGCCAGTATTCCTTCGCCTCAACCGGGCCGGCCTCGTCAACGGGATTGCCGATGACATCCAGAATGCGGCCCAGCGTCTGCGGCCCGACGGGGATGGAGATCGGCGCGCCGGTATCGTTGACGGGCGTCCCGCGCACGAGGCCGTCGGTGGAGTCCATCGCGATGCAACGCACCGTGTTTTCGCCCAGATGCTGCGCAACCTCCAGAACCAGTTTTTTACCGTCGTTTTCCGTGTGCAGCGCATTCAGAATGGCGGGAACGTTGCCCTCCACGAACTGAACGTCAACGACGGCGCCCATCACCTGCGTGATCACGCCGTTTGCGCCGGATTGTGTTTTAGCTTTGCTCATTTTCTTTTCCTCGCTTCTACTCGTTAAACCCTATGCGTCAAATCTTGTCGGAAACTGCGGCTTGTCCGTAATCCGTCCGGTGGATGTCTTGAATACAGGACTTGCCGCTTCGATTTCCTCATCCGTTATGGCGAAATGGCCGGCGACAATAATGGAAAGCATTTCAGCATCGCGAAGAACCTGCGATTCATCGTCATTGATCCACGCATCGTCGCATTCGCCGGCAGCCTTCATGAAATCGCGCCGCGCATCGCACAGGCCGCGTAGAATGCTGACTACATACCCGCGATCCGGCCGTCCCGAAGGCCTGCTGCTGCATTCGGAGATCAGGGCATTCGCCAGCGCAGCATGAGCGCCAGAAAAGTTTTTCCAGAGCATCTCCATCTTTTTTTCTTCTTCAGACATCACACCGCCTCCGCCCCGGAGATAATCTCGATCAGTTCCTTCGTAATGTAGGCCTGCCGCGCGCGGTTGTAGCGGATCGACAGCTTGTTGATCATATCTCCCGCGTTGCGGGTGGCGTTATCCATCGCGGTCATCCGCGCCGCCTGCTCTCCCGCCGCGGAATCCAGCAGCGCGCAAAAAACCTGCACGCCAACATTGCGCGGCAAAAGCTGATTCAGGATTTCATCTTCGCCGGGTTCAAAACTGTAAAATAGAGACGGCTTTTTATCTGCCCCGGCATCATTGTCCTGCTCCTGCGCCTTTTCAGAAGCGGACACGGCGAAAGGTATCAGCCGCTGCGCCGTCGGTTTCTGCGTCAGGACGGAGACGAGCTGGTTGTAGAACATGGTGCAGACATCGAACGCGCCCACATCAAATCGTTCGAGAATAAATTGGGCAACCTGGTCGGCATCGGCAAAGCCGATGCGACCCTTGGCGCCGCCGAGACCGACAAAGCTGTGGAGAATCGAATCGTCGAACTCACGCCGCAGGACATCACGCGCCTTGCGCCCGGCGCAGACGAATTTCACAGTCTTTCCGTCCTTCATGAGCCTGCGCGCCTCGTTACGCGCCGCACGGATAAGGTTGGCGTTGAACCCGCCGCACAACCCGCGGTCGGAGGTCACGACCAGCAGCAGATGAACATCATCCCTGCCGGTGCCAATCAGGAGCTTCGAACTGCCCGGCCCGATGGAAACGCCGGACGCCACGCGCGTCATCATCGCCGCCATCGCGCGGGCATAAGGCTGGCTGGCTTCCGCCTGTTCCTGCGCTTTTTTAAGCTTCGAGGCCGCGACCATCTTCATCGCCGACGTGATTTTCCTCGTCGACTTAACGGAAGCGATACGGTTTCTGTACTCTTTTAAGCTTGGCACGGCTTAATGTTCCTATCCCACTTCCAGCTTATTATAAATATGGACTGTCTTGACGGCCCCTGTGCCCTGCAGATTCGACAAATCTGCCGCCAGCGCGTCATTATCCGGCGTGTCGTTCAGGAATTCCTTGCCGCCGACATGGACAAACAACGTCCTGAGATTCTTGCCACCGTCTTTCTCATTTATCCTGTCGAAGATATGGTTTAGCAAATCGGCATTCTGCGTAATGAGTTCGCACTGGCCGTCCTCGCAGGAAGAATTGTCAAAGATCATCTCACGAAAAATCCGATCAAGGTTTTTTACGCTCGCGCCATGCTGGCCCAAGGTAGCGGCCAGCATGGAAACGCCCTCATCCGGGGAATCGGCGGAAACCACCCCAGAAAAAACATCCAACAAATCAATCCTTATTCTGAATATTTTAGCCATACTAAGCCGCCTTCGCCGCTGTTCCCGCAAACCCGTTTGTGAATTTTTCGAGAAAGGCGGACAGCCTGCCTTCGATCGACTCATCCAGCGCCTTCTTCTCGCGGATATCCTTGAGAATGTCCTTGCCGGCCGCGCGCAAATCGCACAACAGCGCGGCTTCATAAGCGTTGACCTGATTCACGGCGATGCCGTCGAGATATCCGCGCGTCCCGGCAAACAGCAGGACAACCTGTTCTTCCACCGGCAGCGGGGAGTATTGCGGCTGCTTCAGCAGCTGCGTCAAACGCGCGCCGCGCGCGAGCAGCTTCTGCGTCGAGGCATCAAGGTCGGAAGCGAACTGCGCGAACGCCTCCATCTCCCGGTACTGCGCCAGCTCCAGTTTGATTTTGCCGGCGACCTGCTTCATCGCCTTGATCTGCGCCGCCGATCCCACGCGCGACACCGACAAGCCGACATTGATCGCCGGGCGGATGCCCTTGAAGAACAAACCGGTCTCAAGGAAAATCTGACCGTCGGTGATCGAAATCACGTTCGTAGGAATATAGGCAGACACGTCGCCTGCCTGCGTTTCGATTACAGGCAGCGCGGTCAACGATCCGGATCCGTTCTTGTCATTCAGCTTCGCCGCGCGCTCCAGCAGGCGCGAGTGGATGTAGAACACGTCGCCCGGATAGGCTTCACGGCCCGGCGGGCGGCGCAGCAGCAGCGACATCTGGCGGTAGGCGACGGCCTGCTTGGACAAATCGTCGTAAATGCACAGCGCGTGCAGCCCGTTGTCGCGGAACCACTCGCCCAT
>JACQIJ010000054.1 GCA_016198545.1 Pseudomonadota bacterium | reverse complement strand
GGAAACCAGTTCCTCCCTGTTCTGCCGGCACCTGCCGGCAAAGGCTTTGTATGTGTCGGCTCGCCCCAACCCCAGTTTTTCTTCCCATATCAATTGTTCCTTTACGCTGCCGCGTACCTGATGGGCGCCTTTCCGGCACAGGTAATAGCGCATCGATCCGCCATGCGTTTGCAGGGGTTCAACGTGAAAAAGTTCCAGTCCGTGGCGCGCGAATGCGTTTGCGACGGCTTGGGCGGAGAATATATAGACATGCTCGTCGTAAATCTGGTCATAGGATGTTTTTTCGATCATTGCGCCCAGATAGGGGTCTTCGAATTCGAATATTCCGTCCAGGGCCAGTAAAGCATCGACGCCGCGGCCTACGGAATCAAGATCGGGGATGTGGCACATTACGTTTGCGGCGCTTATGATGTCCGCAGCGCCGTACTCTGCGCGCACTTTTTCTGCCGTGTCCTTTCCAAAGAACGCCACAAGGGAGTTGACCCCATTCTTGCAGGCTTCCGCCGCAACGTTTCCTGAGGGCTCGATGCCGAGATGGCGGATGGATTTTACGGCAAAATTTTTCAGGAAGATCCCGTCATTGCTGCCCAGTTCTACGACAAAGGGATTATTTTTTCCGTTCAGAAAACTTTTTATATGACTTTCAGCTTTTGCCGCGAAATGTGCGGCCATCTTTTTCGAGGTTCCCGAGAAAAAGGCGTAATCGCCATGAAACATCATTTCCGGGTTTGGTTGTTCGACCAACTGGAACATCTTGCATGCCGGGCAGTGCGCGACCGCAAGTTCAAAAAAATACTCTCCGGCGAACTGGTCCTTCGTCAGGAAAGCGTTAGCCAGCGGCATTTTCCCGTAGGAGATGACCGGCAATGCGGATTCATTGCAGATACGGCATTTATGCGACATCTTTTCTGCCTTCCTTTCCCTTTTTATCGGTGATTTTCCCATTTGCGATTTCAATGATTCTGTCGGCGTTCTCAAGCGTTTGCGGTCTATGCGTGACAGCGATGATGGTCATATTTTTCTTCTTCAGACTGCGCACGGCCCCCATAATGGAAGCTTCTGTGGTGAGATCCAGCGCCGACGTAGCTTCATCCAGAACGAGTATTTCCGGTTTTCTATATAGCGCGCGCGCCAGCGCGATGCGCTGCTTTTCTCCGCCGGAAATCAGGGCGCCGTCTTCGCCGATCCGGGTTTCAACGCCGTTGGGAAGGTTCCTGATGAATTGCTCTAACTGAGAATCCCTGACAGCCTCATCGATCAGGGTATCTTCGCGTTCTTCCGGCGGAACGCCGAAAGCAATGTTGTCGGCAACCGTACCGTCAATCAGCGAGAAATCCTGCGCCGTGTAGCCGATTTTTTCATGCCATTCATATGAATTGGCGGGATACTGTCCATCGATGGTAACTTTGCCTTCTTTCGGGTTCAGAAGTCCTAAGATGAGGTAAAGCAGGGTGGACTTTCCGGTTCCCGTCTCTCCTATAATGCCCGTAAATTCTCCTTTTTTAATTTCAAGCGTAACGTTGTTCAGGGCATCTCGCGCCGCGCCTGCATAACGGTGCGTTACGTTTTCAACCCTGATGGCGTTTTGAAACCTCAGAGAGGGGGATGAAATATACGCGGTTTCAAAGAAAGGCGAGTTTATTTCATCCACGACGCGGCGCATGCTTGTTTCACACATTTTTATATTGTTCAGTTGAATCATGACCCGGTTAAGGCCTGGCAGCAGGCGGAGTCCTGCGTAAAGATATGCGCTCAGAGCTTTCGTCAGCGCAGAAAAATCTGCGGCCGTCGTATAAAAATAAAAGACAAGAGAAACGAAAAAGGCGATAAAGGCGATTTCAATGCTGGTCCGTGGTATGACTTGCGCCACAGCTGACTTGATAATAATCTGGGCCCGCAGGCGCGATTGCTCCAGATACCGTCCGATAAAATACGGGCTCTTGCCGAAGATAGTAATGTCCCTGCCTGATTGCAGAATTTGCAACGCTTCCCTGTATCCCTGCTGCGCGGTCTCATGGGTCATTTTCCCCCAGTATTTGAAGACAGGAAGCAGCTTGACGATGAAAAGAAAGCCAAGCGCGGCGAACATGACGAGCAGAAAACAGGTAACGCCCGGCTGCACGTACAGCAGAAAGCCCATAAGCACGGCAAAGATAACAGCCTCCGTAAGGAGAATTCCCAGCGAAGCCAGCCCGATCCTCATATATATATCCGCGTCGTTGTAAAGTATGGCGAGGGATTGCGCGGAATTGCGCTGCGTCTGCAAAGAATAATTCATGTTCACATACCGTTTTATCAGACGTTCTTTTAAATCAAGAATCAGGTTTTGGACCCAGCGGTTTTGCAGAAAACTGTCCAGAATGGCCATCCCGCCTTTTGCCGTAAAAACGAAAAGGCAGGCTACTGCAAAAAAAAGAATACTCCTGTCCGGCGTTCCTTCCGCAATGCGCGTGGCCAGCGTTACGATAAGGGCTGCGGAAACGATTTCCAGGAATCCGAGTCCTGTCATGACGAGGATGCAAGGCAGAATCCCTTTTCTTTGCGTTGCGGGAATCAGATTTCCAAGATCTTTTAAAAGCCTGTATGTTTCTGTAATCATTTTTTGTCTAAACTGTTGCGGCCATGACCCTAATAATATTTCATTGTAATGGCAACAGAATAATGAATATGACAATATGAAATCCGATTTTCTTGTCATTGGCGGCGGGATTGTAGGCCTGAGCATTGCTATGGAGCTTAAAAAGCGCCTGTCCGACGTAAAGATTGTCATTCTGGAGAAAGAAAAATCCTGCGGGATGCATGCCAGCGGCCGCAACAGCGGCGTACTGCATGCGGGCTTTTATTACGCCGCTGACAGTCTGAAGGCGCGCTTTACGGCGGACGGCAACCGGCTTATGACCCGTTTCTGCGAAGACCACGGTCTGCCGGTCAGAAAATGCGGGAAACTCGTGGTGGCGCAGGATGAAAGCGATCTCCCCTGGCTTGATGAACTTTTGAACCGGGCTCGGGAAAACGGTGTTGCGCTCGAAGATATCCTGCAGGATGAAGCGGAGGAAATAGAGCCGCGCGTTAGAACATTCCGCCGGGCGCTCTATTCGCCTTCCACTTCCTGCGTTGATCCTGGCGCAGTCATGAAAAAAATGGTGCAGCAGGCCGTCTCTGCCGGCGTAATTCTCCGCACGGGCGTCCGGTGTCTGCGCGCAACGGGCGGGAACGTCGTTGAAACCGGCGAAGGATATTATCAGACGGACTTCCTTGTCAATGCAGCCGGTCTGTATGCCGATAAAATTGCCGCTGACTGCGGCTTTTCGCGCGATTACCGCATTCTGCCCTTTAAAGGGCTGTATCTTTATGCCGACAGGCCGGATGCATCTTTGCGCACGAATATCTACCCGGTTCCGGACCTAAGAAATCCTTTTCTCGGCGTGCATTTTACCGTGACGGCGGGCGGGAGGACAAAAATCGGACCCACCGCGATTCCCGCGTTCTGGCGCGAACAATACGGGGGACTGGAAAATTTCAATGTTTACGAGATTGCTGATATTGTCATGCGTCAGGCGGGTCTGCTTGCGTTTTCCAACTTCGATTTCAAGCGGCTTGCATGGGAGGAGTTGCGCAAATATTCGAAAGGGCATCTTGCGGATCTGGCGTGCGGCCTTGTCAAAAATTTTGAATGGGACCATTTCAGGCAATGGGGGCCTCCGGGCATTCGGGCTCAGCTTTTAAATATTCGCGACCGTAAACTGGAAATGGATTTCGTAATCGAAGGAGACGACAAGTCCCTGCACGTTCTGAATGCGGTATCGCCGGCATTTACCTGCGCTTTCCCGTTTGCCGCCTATGTTTGCGACAGGATTCTGCAGGTTGCAACTATCTGTAAAAAATAACTTTTACCTATAAATAAAGCGCATACCCGAAGGCCGCAAGGCCCGTCAGGTATTTCGAGTGCCGCTTTGGCGTCATATTCAGGCGGCGGAGGGCGGATGCAACCGAATTTTTCCGGTCGGGAGCGAATTTTATTTCCATGACTGTGTTGGGATACGGAACAGCCATGTTTTCAAAAGGCTTCGTGTGCGGCAGCGTACCGTAAAAAATTATATTTCTGTCGAGCGTGATGCGCATGCCGTCTGATCTTTCGAAATATTTTCGTTCATAGGATACGTGAAGCGTCGGAGAGAAATGATTGGTCGCAAGAAATCCGCTGTTCCGATCCATGCTGTTTTCGACTTTCCAAAACAGGTCGCGGAACTTCGTATGAAGTATTTCCTTTTCAATCCCGGCAAGGTCAAACTTGTCTTTTTTACCGAGGCGCCCGTCGCGATATTTGATTTCAAGCGCTGCGCCGGAAACGTTTTCCGGAGAGTGACTTTCATTATACCAGCGCAAGCGCATTTTTTTTCGATTTGAAATTCCGGCCAGATTGTCCCGTACGGAACTGTAACCAGGATCGTCGAAATACACCGAATTGACATGGCGTTGCGGATAGGAAACGTATGCTCCCACGTCCATGTGCAGCCAGGAAAGAGCCCGGGTATGGGATGCCTCATCCAACACGAATTTCAATTCGTATCTGTACACGCTCACTTTTTCATTATTCCTTCTTTGTACATGCTATCGACGTCCATCGTGCTTTCTTTTACCGGCGCGCCGTCGATGTCCATAGTCGTTCCCGTTTGCCTCAGAAAAGGCGTTTGGCCCTCTTGCGTGATTCTTGATGCATGGAGATTCGAAGGGCCGAACATTCCCTTTTTGACGTATGTCATGGCGGCATACAGGGCGTAGCTGCGTACCGTAACGGCATTGGCTGTTACGGCGCTGCCATCTTTGGAAGCAATCCCCACGCCCACATCCTCAAAATGACTATTTTTTATGCTGACCGTGCTTTGCTCGCCTGCTGACAGGGCCTTGTCGCGAATGGCGCGCGCCGTTAGATTTTCTATGGTAACGCGGCTACCCGAAAAATCCGTTGCATCGCCGCCTATATTTTCGAACGCCGTATCTTCTATGCTTCCGTTCGAGAAATCGCTGTCGAGGGCGTCTGAGCGCGATCCGGAAATGAGGCTGTCCGATATAAGAAAATCGGAATGAATGATATTGAGGGCATCCTCAGCTATCGTTCCAGTGATTTTTATATGACGGAGATGAACCGGAGCCTTGTAAAAATTAATGCCCCCGGTCAGAGATAAGAGCCCATCCCTGAAAAAATCCGTATCGCGAATAATGGTATGCCGCAATGTCGAAATTCTTTCGGATTCGAGAACGTACAATCCTTTCCAGTGCGATGCGGCAGGTTCGAATATAACAGGTTTCTCCGCCGTTCCTTCCGCAATCAGCGGCCCCCCTTTTATTATCAAATACGCATCGGGCGCAAAACGGAGGGTCGCGCCGGCCGCAATCATAAGGCCGCCGGAAATTACGATGGGCCTGTCGGCGGCGTGGATTCCTGCCTCAATCAGGTAATTGCTTCCATCCTGCTTTATCCATCCGGGCGGCGCATTCCGGTCATCTTCCAGAGGATTGAACAGGCGCGTAATGAGGGTAGGGCCGCTCTTGACTGTTTTCAGGGAGTTCATTACCGAAGTTGTAATTTCAAATTTATCGTCCTGCAGGCCGTTTTTTTTCGTATCAATTTTAATCGTCCCGTCATTTTGCGAATAAGGCGGAAGGATCTGCGGCGGTATGTTCGCCGCAGATCCTTCGTAAGTCACGGATTCCAGCCTGACAGGAACATCGAGCAGATTGATTAATTCCAGCCATCCATCGTCATAATGGCGTACCATTATGTGAAGGGGTAGATTTTGCGCCTGTTCAGCGCCTAACCCCTCTTTTCCATTCGGCTTTTTTGTCTCGGGGATAAGCTGTTCGGGAAGAGGTTCCGCGAATTCCCTTACAATCTCTATATTTTTCTCAATTACGTTGAAATCCCGGGGCGTATCGTTGGGAAAGAAGCTCTGGTAATAGGCTTGCAGGGAGGGGATTTTTTGCGCCGCGGCAAGCACGTTTCCGAGATTGCGCTTAAACCGTTTCCGTCCTTCGGACGATGCCAGTGCGGATTTATACAGCCATGCCAGATCCGACTGATACAGTTTTTCAACCGGATTTTTTCCGCCCTCCAGCTCTTCGAATGCGGCCTGATCCGTTGTTATGGGCTCAAGTTTGAGAGTATAAGGATTGAAATAGAACCGCGAATTTCCATTGGAAAGTGCATGGTAGGAGTTCCATACGAGCGCGGCAAATGCGGCGCGGGAAAAACTTTCCGTGTCGAGAATATCTTTTTCCTGATGCATACGGAACTTCCGGACAACATAACTGTATTGCGCACGAAATAAAGGATCTTTAAGGTACTTTCCTTCCTGAAAGGGAGCAATATACAGGGTGCGATCCGACAATCTGTAATGGCCGTAGGGTTGTACGGCAACGGTATCGTAGAACCATTTCTGCTCATCACCGAATTTCAGGATAATCGATTCTTTCTTTTGCTGTTTTTCAAGGAGTTCCTTGCTCATGTGCTCCTCGATATCCATTATGCCCCAGTTCTGGCCGTTTACGGTTACGCGCACGAAGTTATGGCGCGCGGACATTCCACTGGCTTCCCGCACGAAATCTTCAAATACGTAGTCATAAGGAAATTGCCGCGATCCGGGTTTGTGAAGTGAAAACTGCGCAAAGCCAAAAAGGGTATCCTTGTCTTTTAATGACACGCGCAGACTCATGCTCGTGCGGGACCGCCAGTGATCGTACAGATCTCCTTTAAGGCGGATTTCGGCTTTCATACGCTTGCCATTGTGCCATATGCGGGCTTTGACCTCTTGCGGATCGGAAAGCATTCCGTTTTCGATAGCGCGCCGCCGGTCGGCCAGGATTTTCTGATAGTCCTCGAACTTTACATCGATATCGATGCGGTCAATGAAAGGGCGTTGTGGGAAACTTCTTATCTTGGAGGATATTATGCCAGGGGATCGTGCAAGAATGCCGGGTAGTTGAATCATAATTTTTGCAGCGGATGTTCTGTTCGCATTATTCTGCGACACGAATGAATTATCGTACAATCCGGATAGTCCTGAAATACCCCAGTCCTGCGCAACGACCGTGTCGACGACGGCAAAAGCCTCTTCGCGCAGCCGCTGTTTGTTAAGGCTCAGAAAGGCAACAATAGCCAGCGCAGCCAATGCGACCAGAAGCGGAATGCGCGTGCTTCGGGTTTTGATGATCATGACTGTTTCTCGCCGCTGAAATTTACCAGTTTGTTTTAGCTTCAAAGAAGGAGCAGGTGATCTCCTCTGCCTGCGCTTTCAGGGAATCGAACAGGTCGTCCAGTTTTTGCTTGGGATCCGGTTCCACCAGAAGGACGGCGGTGTTGGCCCTGTCCCCGTAATCAAGACGTACGACGCGCAGACTTGAAACTCTCTTTTCAATATTTTCCAAAAGGCTTTCAAACCGTATTTCAGGGGAATGCCAGCTGACGACCATATTATATTCGGATGCCTGACCGATTTTTCTGTTGGAGAGCCAGAAATAAATAATGAACAGGATGAAGACAGTAATAATCGTCGTAATCAGCGTATTGCCGGATCCGTACCCAAGTCCGAGCGCGATAGCCAGAAAAAGATAAGCCAATTCCTCCGGTTCCTTGATGGGCGTACGGAAACGTACGATGGACAGTGCGCCGACGAGGCCGAGCGAAAGAGCAAGAGAAGATTTTATGACGATAATAACCATGAAAACGACGCCTGACAGAATTGGCAGAATTGAGCCGATATGATTTTTTCCGGTCAGGGAGAATGAGCGGCGGGTATAAAATTCCCGTATAACAAAGGACATGATCATGCAGATTGCAAAATTTACCAGTGTAGGAATTAGACCGAACTGGCTTTCGCCTCCGGGAAAAAGTTTTTCCAGCATGTCGATTTTGTTCAAGGGTTCACTCCGATTCTATGGGTTCTGACACCATTTTGTGTCATCAGGCTTGTTGCGGAGTCAAGAGGGGTTAAAATATCTGGCTTTATGGCGGGATATGTGTTTATGCTTGAGGCTTTCAAGGAGGTGCAAATGAGTGAGGAAGCAAAGGGCGGCAGCGGTTTTAATTTCAATAATATGAGCGTGGCTGGCGTGAATGTTAAGGACCGCTGTCAGGAACTCTGGAACGGCGATATCCCGCTGGGGCAGACGTTCTGGCTTTACTATTTTGTCGCTGTTTTTGTGCTTAAGATTATAGGCGGCGTTGGAGGCCCTGTCGGCGTCATATTCGGTCTTCTGGCTTTGGGCTGGGCCGGGTTCATGGTAAAGCCTATATTTGCCTCGGCGGATAAGTATACAGGCGAGAAGCATTGGGCGTTGGCCGCAAAGGCCGCTGCCGTGATCATTGCTATCGGCGTATTTTTAAATTTGTTTGCCTAAAATTGCGCCATAATTAATTTGTGCAGAAAAAATCCTGCAAAGAGCAAGGCGACTCCCGCGCCGTAAAGCCACCAGAATCCCCATTGCAGTCTTGCCGCCAGAAGAAACGGCACGAAGAACAGCATTGAAATGGGGACGGCGGCGCAGATGCTTTGGGCAAAGCGTACGCTTGCCGCCGGGTCCCTGTGTTCAGCCATCGAAAACGGAAGAACCAGCAAAGTCATAAGGGGCAGGGCGATTATGAAGCCGGCCAGTTCCGGCTTTTTCCCCGACAGCCATGAGGCAAAAGCAATAACGGATCCTGAAATCAGCGCCTTTAGGAAGAAAGAATACAGCATGCCGGCATTCTAGCAGTTCGATGCGCTGTTTCAATGGCTTGCTTTGAAATCCCCGCGTTTCAGGCGGAAAACCTCTCCGCTGCTGTTTTCGGTGTCCAGCCACAGGAAAGGCAGGTACGGGCGTTCCGCCTCTATAATTTTCTTTCCTTGCCCTATTTCGCAGACAAGAATGCCCTGCGGCGTCAGGTGGCGGGGGGCTTCGTCAAGTATGCGGCGCACTATATCCATTCCGTCCGCGCCGCCGGCCAGGGCCATTGCGGGTTCATACCGGTATTCCGGGGGAAGGCCGGTCATGACTGCGGCATCGACGTAGGGCGGGTTTGTAAGGATAAGATCATAATTTTTTCCTGCTACCGGCGCAAACAGATCCCCATGATGAAGCATAATGTTCTTTTGCAGTTTGTGTTCATCAATATTTCGGCGGGCTATCTCTAATGCATCGTACGATAAATCGATGGCATCGATTTTTGCTTGCGGAAAAATCATGGCGGCCAGGATGGCCAGGCATCCGGATCCCGTGCATAAATCAAGAACCGTCAGGGTCTTATCCGCATCGGCGCCGAATGAAGGGCCATCTTCCCCGCACAGAAGTTCCCCTATGAAGGATCGCGGTATGATAACGCGTTCATCCACGTAAAAAGGAATTCCCTGTATGTAGGCCCGGTTCAGAAGATAGGGCGCGGGTTTCCGCGTTTTTATACGGGCTTCAATAACAGCATTAATTCTCTGCCTGTTTCTTTTCGTGATGCGCCTGTCCGCGTGTCGGTCAAGGCTCCCCGGCGGCAGTTTCATGCACTCCAGAACGATAAACGCCGCTTCGTCATAGGCGGTGTCCGTGCCATGTCCATAAAAAATATCCGCATCCTCAAGGCGCGCGGCGACATGTTCGACGAATGCGGCGACGGTACCAGGGTCCTTATCCAAATTTTCCGCTCACGTAGTCACGCGTTTGCTCATGACGGGGATCTTCAAATATCTGTGCCGTCGGTCCCGATTCAACGATACGGCCCAGATGGAAAAATGCCGTGTAATCGGACATCCTTTCCGCCTGCTGCATGGAATGCGTGATGATGACGATCGTGAACTTTCTTTCCAGTTCGCGTATAAGATCCTCAATTCGCGCGGTGGCGATGGGATCAAGCGCCGAGCATGGCTCGTCCATCAGCACGACTTCGGGCCGCGTGGCGATAGCGCGGGCGATGCAAAGCCGCTGCTGCTGGCCGCCGGAAAGCGATGTGCCCGGGGCATCCAGCCTGTCCTTGACCTCATCCCACAGGCCTACGCGGTTCAGGCATTTTTCGACCAGCGCGTCGAGTTCATCCCTGTTTTTCGCCAGGCGGTGGATTCTCGGTCCGTATGCGACGTTTTCGTAAATCGATTTGGGGAAGGGATTTGGCTTCTGGAACACCATGCCTATTTTCTGGCGCAGCAGGATGACATCAACGCCCTTGTCGTAGATGTTATGACCGTCCAGCGAAACCGACCCGGTCACGCGGCATTCGTCCACCACATCGTTCATGCGGTTCAGGCAGCGGATAAAAGTCGACTTGCCGCAACCGGAGGGGCCGATAAGGGCCGTGACTTTGTTCGTATGAATGTTCAGATCGAGGTCGAACAAGGCCTGCTTTGTGCCGTAAAAGACGCTCAAACCCCGTGCCGTCATGCGGATTTCCGGTTTTTCCTCAGTATTTTTCATTGCGCTCACCATTTGATTTCAAACCTTTGCCTCACCCATGCCGCTGCCGCGTTCACGATAGCCAGAACCAGAAGCAGCAGGATAATGGCCGCCGCCGTGTTCTCCACGAACCCTGATTCGGGGTTGTTGGCCCACAGGTAAATTTGTACCGGCAGGGTCGTGGCCGGGTCGGTTATTGCGCGTGGAACATCTATTATAAACGCTACCATGCCTATCATCAGCAACGGCGATGTTTCGCCCAGTGCCCGCGCGACGCCCAGAATGACGCCCGTCATGATGCCGGGCAGGGCATATATGAAAGTGTGGTGCAGCGCGACCTGCACCGGCGTCGCGCCTATGGCGAGAGCGGCGAAGCGGATCGCTTTTGGCACGGCGCGCAGCGCATTGCGCGTGGCTATGACGATGACAGGCAGGATAAGGAGAGCCAGTACAAGGCCGCCCACCAGCGCCGATGATCGCGGCATGCCCATGACGTTAATGTATATGGACAGGCCCAGAAGGCCGTAGATAATCGAAGGAACAGCCGCCAGATTGTTAATATTGATTTCGATGAGATCCGTAAACCAGTTTTCTTTCGCAAACTCTTCCAGGTAAATCGCCGTGGCGACTCCAAGAGGAAATGCAAAAGCTATACAGGCGATGATGGTAAACACGGATCCCATGATCGAGCCCATGACGCCGGCTCTTTCGGGCTCCTGCGAGTCCCCGTTTAAAAAGAGAGCGCGATTGAATGTCGTCTTGAGCCGCTCCTTTTCAATCAACCTTTTCAGCCATGCGTATTGTCGCCCGTTGATTTTGTAGGAAGCAATTTCATCGTCCGTAGACAGGGAATTCCTTTTGATGAACAAATCGACGTTGCTGGCCGCCGGCAGCCAGAGTTCAGTTTTTGTCCCTATAAGCCGGGGATTTTCCAGGACCATGGCGCGCAGTTGATAGTAAGCGCCCTTGCTGGTCAGGGCGTAGAGATCGAACTTTTCCCGCCGCTCCGTCGCTTCAGGAAAAATCTCCAGCAATGCGCTATATACGATTTTGCGATAATCCGCGCTACCTATGGCATCCGGGTCGTTTGTGCCCTGAGGGTCCAGGATGTCGGCTGAAAACTCGACAGGCAGAAGGATGTGGACTCTCTGAAACGCGGTGTATCCGTTTCCGATTATGCTGAACAGCAAAGCCCCCAGAAACAGGCAGGAAATGACAATGGCTGCGAGACCGCATTGGCGAAAAATGGCTTCCTTGGTTTTGCGCCATGAAAGCCATTTCTGCTCCGGCGTCTTGTCTGCCACGAATACGAAAGGGTTCTTGTTGCGCTGTGCGCGCCTGAAAGCGATTTTTGCCCGGCGGCCGAATATATCAAGCATAGCGTTCCCTGTATCTTTTTACGATATGCTGCGCGGCCAGGTTCAGAACAAGCGTCATGATAAGAAGCGCGAATCCCAGCGCGAAGGCTGCCAGCGTTTTAGGGTTATCGAATTCATGGTCTCCTGTCAGCAGGGTTACGATCTGTACTGTCGCCGTTGTCACCGCTTCGAGCGGGTTTACGGTCAGGTTTGCGCTCAGGCCTGCGGCCATGACGACGATCATCGTTTCTCCGATGCCCCGTGAGATGCCCAGCAGAACCGCGCCCGCGATTCCCGGCATGGCGGCCGGGATTATTACCTTGCGCACAGTTTCCGAAGGCGTTGCTCCCATCGCGAGGGATCCGTAGATAAGGGATTTGGGCACGGCGCTCATAACGTCTTCTGACAGCGACATGATAAAGGGCGTGATCATGATTCCCATGACGATGCCTGCGCACAGGGCGCTTTCCGACGCCACGTCCAGCCCCAGCGCGTTTCCGGCCTCGCGCAGAAGCGGGGAAAACGCGACAACGGCGAAATATCCGTAAACGACCGTCGGAATCCCCGCCAGTATCTCGAGAACGGGCTTGAAGCTTTTTCTAATGCCGGGGCTGGCATAAACGGACAGGTAGATGGCCGCCAGAAGTCCCAGCGGCGTCGCCACGGCCATTGCGATAAAGGCGATAAGGACGGTTCCTGTAAAGACAGGAACGGCGCCGAAGGTCCCGGAACTTCCCGCCTGGTCGGAGCGCAGGGCGGTTTGAGGGCTCCATTGCGCGCCGAAGAAAAATTCAAGCGGCGAAACGAATGAAAAAAAACGCAGCGTTTCGGACAGCATGGAAAGAACGATCAGCACTGTCACCAGAACGGAGAAAACGGTGCTGAGCAGAAGCAGGAGTTTTATCAGGTTATCTTTGCTGGTCATCAATTTGAGTTTTGCTTGTCCGTAATGCTTTGCATACTTTTCCGCATTTCCCGCAGTTCGCTTTCCGGCAGGGGGGTGAGGCCCTTGATGGCAAGATATCCATCCATTCCTGCCGCTTTTTCGCTGACCAGCTCCGTTATGAAAGCGCCAAGGCCCGGCGTAGTCGGTATGTTCGTATTCTTGACGTATACGAACAGAGGGCGCGAAACGCTATAGGACCCATCCGCGATCGTCTCGAATGCGGGCTCCGTGCCGCCGATGGCGCTCCCCTGCACGACGTCGGCGTTCTGTTCGAGGAAGCTGAAGCCGAAAATGCCGAGCGCGTCTGGATTGCTGCGTAGTTTCTGTACTATCAGGTTGTCGTTTTCTCCCGCTTCAATGTAGGGGCCGTCCTCGCGCATCAGATGGCATGCTTTCTTGCGTGCGTCCTTGTCGGCATAGGCTGCAATGAAGGCAGGCATTTCGTCGCAGGCCTCTTCCATGACAAGTTCCACGAACGCGTCACGGGTTCCCGATGTCGTCGGCGGACCATATACCTCAATTTTCACGGTGGGCAGAGCGGGATCGATATCGCTCCACTTTTCGTTCGGATTGGCGGCCAGCTTTCCAGACACATCCGGAACCTGCTTCGCCAGCGCCAGAAAGATTTGTCTCTTGGTCAGTTCGTAATGCTTGGATTTTTTTGCATTGGCCAGGACGATGCCGTCGAATCCAATCCTGATTTCGGTGATGTCCTTCACGCCGTTCTCTGCGCACAGCTTGCGTTCGCTGTCCTTGATGGCGCGGGAGGCATTGGCCATATCCGGGAATGTATCGCCCGTACCGCTGCAGAACAGTTTCAGCCCGCCGCCCGTGCCCGTTGATTCGACGATGGGAGAGTTGAATTTCGTCGTTTTACCGAATTCCTCGGCAACGGTGGTTATGAAAGGATAGACCGTCGATGATCCCACAATATGAATTCTATCGTGGGCTGCCGCCGGCGCAGAGATAAAAAAGACCGCCGCAGCGGTCATAGCCAACAAGCAGCCGGTTACGGCAGAACATCCGGTCTTTCGATAGCGCCGATTGCTCATCATAATACTGCTCCATCCTGCTTAAG
>JACQIJ010000052.1 GCA_016198545.1 Pseudomonadota bacterium | reverse complement strand
GCTCGACGGCATGGATAAAAAGATGTCCGGCCTCAGGCCGGGTGATGCGGAAATCGCCTCTTTCAAGGGATTGGATGAACGGTATTTCGATGCCTTGAAAGGCGCGGGGGATTTGTCGCCCGAAATGCTGAAAACGGCTTCGGAAACGACGACTTCTATCGGAAAAATATTGAGGAAGGCCGGTTTTGCCTACGACCATAAAGATCTGGCGACGATCCGGATGATCGTCGGGGCGTCGCTGAAGGCCAACCGGAAGCTCGCAGGAACCATCGCTGCGCTGACTCCCGCAAAACAGCAGATCGACAGGATTCATGAGATTGTCAGTCGCATGGAAGTCTATGCCGGGCATGAGGAACGGCAGACCCCTCAATACAAGGATGCTCTGGAGGAAATAGACAGGCTGCAGCAGCGGCTTGACTCCTATCGGCAAAAATCCGGCGAGATGGAAGATCTTGAAAATGATCTGGTCGCGAAAAGGAAGGAAATCAAGGAACAACAGGAAAAGGTGGAAAGCGGGGAGCAAAGAGCCAGGGAGATAAATTCCGCCATTGACGACATGAACGGCAAAATCGAGGCGCAGATGGCGGAACTGGAGTATCTGAAGCAAAGAAGCGATTTTCAGGAGATGTTGCGTAACAACGACGAATTGAAAGAAGATGTTGAAAAAAAGGGACGGCAAATTCTGGATTTGAAAAACCAGGTGATGTATCTGGAGGATAAAAGAAAAAGAGAAGAAGAAAGTTTGAAAGACGCGCACCGGTCGGAGATTGCCGCGCTGAAGAACAGGATGCGGATGATCGAAGGCGGCCTGCTGGTGGAAAAGCTTGAATCCGAAGTTCAAAGCCTGCGGGAGATCGCCCGGGAAGCACATGACGGGATCGAACAGGAACGCGAACTGCGCAAGGCCTTTGAAGACCGGGTTGAAATATGGGTACAGAATGAAGAGGAGCTTAAAAAGGATGCGGAGAAGTGGAAGAAGAGAGCAGCCTTCCGTTACGGCTTTGCCGCGGCGGCATGCGGGATCGCGGCGCTCGCCGGCTTTTCGACCGGAGAATCATCATCCCTTTTTGCCGGGACCGATGTATCGCTGCGCTGGTTTTATTACACATTGATAGGGGGGTTTGCGACGCTAGGTTTTTTTATGGGGAAAGGGAGTGGTGAAAAAGGCATAGGTGCCGTAGTTGGCGGGATGGTTGGGCTTGTAGCGGCGTTCGTTGGATCTATACCAATTGCGGCTGTAGTTCAGTCAGAGTTAAACAATAAAAATAAAGTGGTGCAACAGGAAAGGGAGGCCCTGCTCAAGGATTGCCAGGATGCGCCCTGTCGGCTTGTAAAGGACAAGGACGGGAATTTCAGCGTTCAGGTCTTTACGCGGGAATATGCCGGGGAAAGGGTTACATTCGACCTGACGGACGTAAAATCTCCCAAATTTATCCGCCAGTCGCCGTTAAACAGGCCGCAGGCTGCGCCAGCGGCGCAGGCGCCCTGAGGTTCTGTCATGGGAATGGATTCCTCCGGAATTTTTTATAGAGATACGGCGGGGATCAAATCCCCGTTTGACAGGAGATCTAAAGACGAATCCAGAACATGCTCTTTCTTTGGAGGCGAGCATCTGAGAGATCATATCCATGCATTGTACGTGGGATCGATCGGAAGTTTTCTAAAGGACTTTTGCGATCTGGAGGATATTAATATCAAGAACACACGGCTGCCGCAGGGAACGGACGCGATTTATGAGCATGCCAGGGGCGGCGCCCGGAAAGGGGTAATCAAGCTGGGCCAATATGCGAATGCCCTGTTGCTGGGGCATGAGATTCGCCATGCGTGGCAGCATTTGCGGCTGCCGCCGGAACTATTCTATCCGTCTTCGGCACAGGCGCAGATTTTACTCGACCGGTTTATCGAGGCGGATGCCCGCGCCATTGAATTCGGCGTTGCTCTCCAGACAATTCATGAGATGCGCGTGGAGAATGGATATGCATGGAGCCTCCTGGCGTCGATGGGTGACTGTCAAAAGGAAATAATTGAATGCAGCGTTGAAAAACTGGACGAGATTTGCAGTTCGCCGGAGAAGTTGAAGCAGGCCATGCGGCAGGCTTTTGACGGGTGGATTGCCATCAGCCCCGCGGCCCCTTCCTCCTATAGGGAGAAAACTGAAAAAACGCTGCGGATTGCGCATATAAGTAAAATCGGAAAGCGGTTTTTTGACATCGTGAATGGCGGCCGGCAGCCGATTCCGTGCTACACGGAATCGGATATGGATGGCGATTATCCCGGGAATCTGGCTGCGGCTCTCGGTTTTTTGGGCGATCACATGAACGGGAACTATCTTATGGAGACAAAGGGGCCGGCCTTCAATTCGCCGTTTTATACGCGCATTTGCGACTTCCGGCTGGAGTGCGCGGTTGACGGCATCAATGCGCGCTTTCCCCGCCTTTAATGGATGACAACGCGCCGGCGAAGATTTCAACGCATTTGTAAACGTCCTCATAACTGTTGTAGAGCGGGGCCGGGGTCAGGCGGATGCAATCCGGGTTGCGCCAGTCGCCGATGACGCCCGCCGCGGCCAGCGCGTCAAAAACCTGCTTGCCGTTTTCTTGCACGACGATGGAAAGCTGCGCCCCGCGCCGGGCCGGGTCGCGCGGCGTGATGATTTTGAACTTGTCTGTCTCCAGACTGTCCAGCAGGAATTCCATGTAGCCGGTCAGTTTCCGGCTTTTTTCGAGAATGTTTTTCATGCCTGCTTCCATGAAAATGTCCAGCGACGCAAGCAGGGGCAGGAAGGTCAGGACGGGGACGTTGGAAAACTGCCATGCTTCTGCGGTCGTGTATGCATCGATTTCCTGCCGCATTTCAAAACGGGTTTCCGGCCGGTTCGCCCACCAGCCCATCAGGCGCGGCAGATCCCGATTGTTATGATGGCGTTCATGAATGAAAATCGCTGCGACCGCGCCAGGACCGGAATTCAGGTATTTGTAGGAGCACCAGCACGCAAAATCCACCCCCCAGTCATGCAGTTTCAGTTCCACATTGCCGATGGAGTGGGCGAGATCGAAGCCGACGACGCAGCCCTTTTCATGCCCCTTTTTCGTGATGCGCTCCATATCGAATGTTTGGCCGGTGTAGAAATTGTTGCCGCCGATGAGGATAAGCGCGATGGAATCTCCCTGTTCGTCGATGGTTTTTTCGATATCTTCCGTGCGCAGGGTCGCTTCGCCCTTGCGTGGCCGGAGCTCTATCATTGCGTTTTCCCGCGTGAAAGCGGATTGTTTTTTACCCGTGAAGTGCGTCAGTTTTTTGCCCGTCATGTCGATCTGCGACGCGATGACGTAGCTGTCGGACGGGAAGGCGTTGCTTTCATACAGGATTTTGTACCGTTCCGGCGTGGGGTTGTAGAAGCTGATCATCATGTGATGCAGATTCGCGCTCAGCGTACTCATCGCCACGACTTCGGTTTCCTTCGCGCCGGACAGGGCGGCGAGGCCTTTCGTCGCCCTTGTGTAGATCGGAAGCCATTCCTGATACCCATAGACGCCGCGCTGCGCCCAGATATCCAGATGTTCTTTTAGCGCGGGGCTGAGGTTTTTCGGCTTTGCGCCCAGAGAGTTTCCGCAGAAATACAGGGCTTTGCCGCCGTTTTTATCGGCCGGCATATCAAATCGCACGCGGAACGCCTTCAGGGGATCGGCCTCGTCCATCTTTTGCGCAAACGAAGATCCTTGTTCGTATTTCACCGGCGCCTCCTTATCCGACCGTAAAAAATCCTGCCTGCCTGCGCAAGAGCGAAACGATGCTCATGCCCGCAAGGGCGCTGCTTTTTGGGTTCGCCGGGTTTGGCTTGTTTTCCACGGAAAAGCGCAGCGTGCTGAATTCTCCCTCCACCGTGACCTCGTGCCGGTTCGCCGCCGCTCCGGGATCGGCGCATATTTCCACCTGCATGCTTTCGGGAGGAAGGCGCGTGGCAAGGCACAGCGTGGCCGCGACATTGATGTTGGCCGGAAAGGCCGCCGCCGCTTCTTTTGCATTGCCGGAAAAGACGGTCGTGGACTTCGTTATGTCCTGAAGGTCGATTTTTTCATTCACTATATGGGGTGCGCCTGCATAGGCGTGCGGCGGTTTCGTCGTTTTCAGCCGGGCGGATTTTATGTGCCCTTCGGCCAGCGCATTGATACCGTCCATTCCCGCCAGCGCG
>JACQIJ010000051.1 GCA_016198545.1 Pseudomonadota bacterium | reverse complement strand
TATCACGAGGCGGGGCATGCCATCGTTGCGCTTCATGAGCCGGACTCTGATCCCATTCACAAGGCAACGATCATTCCGCGCGGCCGCGCTCTGGGCCTTGTCATGCGACTGCCGGAACGCGATCGCATCTCCATGTCCCGCGCGAAACTGAAGGCTGATCTGGCCGTCGCGATGGGCGGACGCGTGGCGGAAGAACTTATTTTCGGTCATGAAAAGGTAACAACCGGTGCATCCAGCGATATCCGCATGGCCACGGATATGGCCCGGCGTATGGTGACGGAATGGGGCATGTCGGATGTTCTCGGCCCGCTTCATTACGGGGCGGATCAGGAAGAGGTATTTCTCGGCCATTCGGTGGCGCAGACGAAGAACCTGTCGGACAATACGGCGGCCATCGTGGATACTGAAATTCGCAAGATCGTCGATGCGGCCTATGATCGCGCGACGCATGTGCTGAAGGAAAATATGAAGGATCTGCACACGCTTGCGAAGGCGTTGCTGGAATACGAAATGCTGACCGGCGATGAAATCAAGGGGTTGCTGCGTGGCGATCCCATTATCCGCGACGAACCGCCTGCCGAGGCGCCGGGCGGAAAGCCGCGCTCCTCCGTCCCCTCCAGCGGCGGCACGGCGGGAGGCAACAAGATAGGTGGTTCCGGCGAAATTCCCCAGGGCGTTTGAATTTTTATAAAACTTGACGGTTTTCTTTCCAATAAGATAAGGTGTCCTCCTGTACATAAAAACGGAAACAGGAGGCGTTATGTCCGTCGATCGCAGGGGTTTTTTAAGGTTGGCACTGGCTGGGGCCGCATTGGCGGCTTCAAAGTGTCTGAAGGATATTTCTTTCGGCGGCGGGGAAGCACACGCGGTCTCGTCCGTCATTGAGGAATATAAGGGCGCGGACAATCTGGATGCGCTGAAGGAGAAAATAGCCGATCTTTCGAAAGGGCAGCCCCTGTTCGTAATGTATTTCGCTACGTGGTGCGGTTTTTGTACGAGATTGTCCGGAGAGTTTGAAAAAGCGCAGTCGATTGCGAAGACGCCTCATAAGGTTCTGAAGGTCGATGTAGATAAATATGAAGATATCGTTTCAGAGAAAGAAATGAAAAAAACAAGGGGCGTTCCCGAAGTGGCCATTTACGTCGATAGACAGGAAATCGACCGTTTTGGCAGCGTTGTTTCAGCGCAGGCTATCGCCAAATTCATAGACGAAACAAACGCCGCCATCCGCGCGCAAAAACCGGGCGCAGTGCCGTCTCCGTAGCATATTAAGCGGCCTTTAATCCTATTGTGTGATCACGGGGAAGGGGCGCTTCCGGCAGGACCGCTGGAATTCCGTCCGCTTTCATCCGTTTCATTTGGATTTTTGCCCAAGGGCTGAACATTGGGCAGGTCGTTCAGTTTGCGCAGCTCGACTTCCTTCGCCTTGCTCTCCACGACTTTTCCGCCGACGAGGAAAGTCAATGGCGCGGGCAAGATGCCTTCCATGCGCAGCCTATCGCGCATGATCTGGATGACATTGCCGTCGGGTTTGCCGCCATTTTCCCATCCGCGCAGGATCATGCCGGCGGTTTTGCCCAGTGGCTGCTCTGCGTATATTTCGAATACATCGCCTTTCCTGACGTCTTCGATGGCAAAGGCGTTCATCGATACAATTCCTCCCACATGCGAACGCGGCAATATCTTTTTAAAGCCGGCGGGCGTTATAACGGTAATGTCGGAGTGCATTCTGACCGCCTGCGGAACAAAGAACGTCAGGCGCGACAGCGTAAGGTTTTCGGGTGCGGAGATTTTATAGACATACTCTTTCTTCTCTTTGCCGTCTTTTTCATCCCTGACCGTTCTGGTTTCAGGCGCGCCCGCGGACAGGATTTTTTCGAATTCCGCCCCTGCACCGTTCATATTTTTTTCTTTAATCTCCTTCATTTCCTTCAGCGTGAGATCAAGCTTCATGACCCCGTCCGCATCCAGAACGCCCGCGCCGCAGCGTATGTGATGCGGCAGGCCCCCGCCGTTCACGTCGAACCATGCGGGTACGGGAAGGAGCCTCAATGCAATCAGTCCGTTGAGGGAAATATCGTTTTCAGGTTTTTCCTTCGGCCATTCGAACCGGCCGCCCGTGTAATCGAGATCCAGCACATTCCGCCGCGCGACCATCATGGCGGCTGTGATAATCTCGCCGGCTGTCAGCGATTCGCCATACCGTTCCATAGCCTCTTTTTGGATTCCTGCAAAAACAGGCGTGCTGAAGGATGTGCCGGATTCCCTTTCGCCCTGGAACTCGGGGATCACGGCGCATATATCGCCCGCATAGGAGGAATAATCTTCTATAACGATTTCGCCAAGAGAGCCCGGTCTTTCACTGATGGATGCGGCCCCTATGTTCACGGCGTAGGGGGTATGCATAGTGGCATGATCCTGTATATACGGTCCTTCTGGCGAAAAGCCGCCGACCTGCGGGGAACTCCAGCGGAAATTGCCGGCTGCGCTCATCATCGGCGAACGGTATTCTCCCATCATTCTTTCAATCAGGAAACGGTTTCCGGCATAGGCGATGCTGTCATCGTCCTGGCTGTCGCGAAAGGCATCGAAATTTTTTTGCGGCGCGGACAGGGCCATGCTGTGGCTGAAAATAACATCGGGACGTCCCAGCAGAAGACGCAGCGACTGACTTGCCGCATTCATGGCGAAGTCGTTGACTTTGATATTGGGGGTTTTGGAGAAATCCTCCCCGATCGAGAGCAACCCTTCATTGTTCCTGAATATGTTAGACAAACCGGCTCCCGGGTTCAGGCTGAATGCCGTTCCCGCAGCGGCGCGCATTGTCATTTTGCCGTGGTAATTGGCTTCATCCGGTTTGTCCCGTTCGCCCTCGATAATGATGAGGCTTACCTCTTTCCCGTCTTTTTTTGTGGCAGGCGGAAGAGTTTTTAAATTCGTAATGCTGTCATTGAAGTAATTAACCCACATGGCCTGTCCGGGGGCTATGACCGCATCTCCCGTTTTCAGGGCTTCGTAGTTGAGTCCACTCATGCGGGCGATTTCCCTCATCAAAGATTCGATATCCTTTGTGCCCTGCTTGTGCGCTCCCGGCTTATCGTGAAAATCCGCAATTTGAGTAAGGGTGGCGGCTATGCCCCGCAATATGTCGAGCGGCTCGACTACCGTTACATCGAACCCCTTTTTATCTTTCAGCGGATAGCTGAGCGGGGTGCCGGGAAATACGAAGGGGTCGGGCGCTCTTTCCGGTATCTGGTTTATGGCGCGGATTGTCGTGGCGGCATCCGGAAGGTCGGTCGCCCCCATTTTTTCCTGAAGGCGGCTTGTGGCGCCGATCAGGGCGAAGGTTCCCGGCGTGGCGCCGCCGCCGTTTTTCAGGATGGTTATCTGGCCGATCTGATGTTCGGGCGGAACCGGAATGAAAAGCGTTTTTCCTTTTTCAAGCGGCTTGTCGGCGGCATCTTTCGCCGATAAATCCATATGGTTTTCTTTTGCCAG
>JACQIJ010000050.1 GCA_016198545.1 Pseudomonadota bacterium | reverse complement strand
ATATCCGGCTCCTGTCAAGAAATTTCATATGTGCCATGCAAAATATCCCTAGAATTAAAGATTGGACAGTTTGCGCTTTTAAAAACGACGCAGCATCACCAATAACTTTGTCTTAGGGGATTTTTATCATTATGGCTGAGGCTTGCCGTCCATAATCAGGCTCACCATGAAGGGTGGCGCGGCGAAAACTGAAATAACCTCCCTCGTCGGCGCAAGTATCCCGCGCCACGTTTGCCACATGCATAATACCCGCCTGTGAAAGCCTCCATTCGACATAACCGGGTAAATCGAACATGAAATGGCCCGGCTTGCCTGCCTGCTGGAAAAATTCGCCACATCGGGCGTTATCATTCAGAAATGCATCGCGGAACCCTGCATCAACCTCGTAGGATTGCGGCCCAATGCAAGGACCGATAGCCGCCCGCAAGCTCCCCGGCGCGGCCCCCTTTGCCAACATGGCCTTTAGCGTATTTTCAAGGACGCCGCCGAGCGCCCCCTTCCACCCCGCGTGCGCTGCGCCTATGACGGAGCGTCCGGCTGCCGTCTGACCTGTAAAAAGGACAGGCGCACAGTCGGCGGTCAGGATTCCCAGCGCAATGCCGGGAAGGTCCGTCACCATCGCATCAGCCTCAGGCCCCGGCCCTGACCATGCATCCTTTACATCAATGCATTTGTTGCTGTGGACCTGAAACAGAGTCAGAAAACGGGCCGCGCTCGCCTCCATCTGTTCGGCTACGCGAAACCTGTTCTGGTCCACGGCATCACGGTCGTCCCGCGAACCGGGACCGCAGTTCAGGCTGTCATAAATGCCCCTGCTGACCCCCCCCTGTCTTCCGAAAAAACCGTGACGCACAAAGCGAGATTCAAGATTGCCAGACGTTATAAACATTTTAAAAGCCTGCGGGCCTGAGATTGACATCATGACAAAGCGCCATCACACGAAACAACTGACCCATCTGAGCAGAATGAGTCAAACGGCGCATGCCTTCCACTATCTCTTTTTGCTGGACTGGGGGCTTCCCCCACATCAACATTTCGGCACGCTGCCGTATGCCCAGACTTTCAAGAAACACGCCTTGCCCTGCAGGACCATAAATATACATATCCGCAAGCTTCGCCACCCGCGCCAGCGCAGAAAAATCCACATGCGATGTAACATCATTTTCCCCAACATCCTCGAGAACTGAAACAAAGCGATGCGCCCGGATAGCCTGAAGAGTTTCACCCAGACCCGCGCGATCGTGGCCGTAATCAATCAGAAGAGCCGCGCCTCCTCTGACGTGAATCAAGCCAGAGAGATTTCTGATGAAAGCCTCCCGCTCAGGCGATGTTTCAAAAATGGCGCCATCCGTTGCCCCATATGCCGCAATTTCAGAATCGTAAACCTGATTGGAAACATCAAACGCAAAACCAGCCTCTTTGTTGACAACCACCCTCTCATACCATTCGTTCCTGTACAATTGCAGTTGTCGCAAGGACAGAGTATCAAGAAACTCGTTGGCAAGAAGAATAATCGGTCCTTCGCCATTCTCCACTGCAGGATTGTCAATACTGTCGGCCCACAGCACATCATAACTAACCAAGGTCTTTTTCTGTTTTTCAGTCAGCACGGGGCTTGTTTCCACAAGAACGATACGCGCCGCATCATGAAACCCTTTGATTTTGCGCGTCGCACGCATTGCGTCCGCCATCAGAGTGCCGCGTCCCGGTCCGATCTCGACAAAACTAAAGCGCGGAGGAGACCCCATCTGCATCCACATATCGGCCACCCACAAACCCAAAAGTTCGCCGAATATCTGGGATATCTCCGGTGCCGTTGTAAAATCGCCGGAACGCCCCAGAGGATCGCGCGTTCTATAGTATCCGTATTCAGGATGACCAAGAGCCAACTCCATAAAGGTCCCTACGCTAATCGGACCCTCAGTTTCTATTTTTTTCCGGATTATTTGCGCAAGAGGTGTCATGTCTTTCTCTTATAAAGACCCAGCAAATTATAATAGCAGATCCCATGAACATCGGCAGACAAAGAATCTGCCCCATCGTCAACCACGTAGCGATAAAACCAATCTGTTCATCCGGCTCCCGGAAAAACTCAACAAAGAAACGGAATGCGGCATAACCTGCCAGAAAGACGGCGGAAACGACCCCGGGTCTATTCCGGACGGCGTTAATATGAATCAATGCCGCCAGAACAATCGTCAGGACAAACCCTTCCAGACCGGCCTCATAGATCTGGCTCGGGTGGCGCGGATCAGGGCCGCCGTTAGGAAATACCATCGCCCACGATGCAGATGATACGCGCCCATACAGCTCGCCATTAATGAAATTGGCGATGCGTCCAAAAAACAGGCCTATCGGAACGGCTGCGCAAATCATGTCGGTCAAACGCAAAACGTCCAGTCCCTTCTTCCATGAAAAAACAATCATTGCGATTATCATGCCGGCCGCGCCGCCGTGAAATGACATGCCGCCGTTCCATATCCTGAAGATTTCCGCCGGCGCAGCCGCATATGTCTCGAATTGATAAAAAAGAACATATCCGAGACGACCGCCCAGGATTACCCCCAGCATAGCCCACGGAAAGAAATCGTCTATATGCGCCGCCGTCACGCGTCCCCTGATGGAGGATCCCTTATCCATTCCGGACAGATAAAGAACATAACGCCACCCCGACAGAAATGCCGCAAGATAGGCCAGCGCGTACCAGCGCACAGGCAGCGGCCCCAAGTGAAAAGCGACGGGATCTATGTCTGGAAAGGGCAACGTCACAGTCTTCTCACCTGTAAGGATCGCCTGAGGATAAAAAGTCCTTGATATAGCGCGCCACCCCTTCCTCCACTTCAGTAAACGGGCGATCATAACCGGCATTACGCAGTTTGGAGACGTCAGCCTGCGTATAGTACTGATAACGGGACTGCAGCTCCTGCGGCATTTCCATGTAGCTTATTTTCGGCGCTTTTCCTGCCGCCTTAAAAGCAGCCTGCGCCAGATCGTTGAAGCTGCGTCCCTTGCCTGTGCCTATATTGAACAGGCCGTTCACTTTCGGATTGTCATACAGCCACAACATTACATCGACGCAATCCCCGACATAGATAAAGTCCCGTACCTGGCCTCCATCGTCATAATTCACATCATGGGACCTGAAAAGCTTCGCCGCCGCGCCCGCCACGATTTGCGGATACAGCTTGCAAACAACGCTTTTCTGTTCTCCTTTATGATATTCATTCGGCCCGTATACATTGAAAAACTTCAGTCCGGCCCATTGAAGCGGTATTTTTTCCTTCGTTCTATCGGTATGCACAATACTGGCCACACGCCTGTCAAATGCATGCTTGGACCAGCCATACGGATTCATCGGACGCAGCCGCGCCAGTCCCTCGGGGCCTTCATCATCATCAAAGCCTTCCTCGCCGTTCCCATAGGTGGCCGCAGAGGATGCGTAAATAAACCTAACCCCATTTTCGGCGCACCATTTCCAAAGACGACGCGAAAAAATAAAATTATTTTCAACTATCAGGTCAGCATCAACTTCCGTTGTCGAGGAAACGGCGCCCATGTGAAAAATAAGCTCAACGTCTTTGGCATGACTTTCCAGCCACGACAAAAAATTTTCCGGTTTTACGATATCCCTGATTTCACGCTTGGCGATATTTTTCCATTTATCCTCCATCCCCAGACGGTCACAGATGACAATATCTCCATGCCCGCGTTCTTCCAACGCAGCAACAAGATTGGAACCTATAAACCCCGCGCCGCCTGTTACAATAATCATCGAAATCTCCTGTCCGGAAAATGTAAAATCCATGAATACTGCGATATCCGCCCAACTAGAAATAACTCTTTTTCATTGAACGGTCAAAAGAGGAAAATCCCTTATATATAAATGCTTGCGAAGGCATACGACTCCTGCTACTGACTCCCCATGCGTTTCAATATGAATATGGGGCCCGACAATCCGATTCTGGACGATATCGCTCGCGTGGCGGGCGGCGCGCTGAATATTGTGGGCGCCATGCAAGGCCAGATCCGCGAGGAAATTAAATCCCGTGTGGATGAAATCGCCGTGAAAATGGATCTTGTGCCCCGCGAAGAACTGGATGAAGCAAAAACCATCATCGCGGCCTTGCGGAAAAGACTGGAAACGGTGGAAAAGAGACTCGATGCCCTTGAAAAAAGCGGCGGCAGGAAGGAACCTGTAAAAAAGACTTTAAAGGCCGGGAAGAAAGCATGAGCGAACAACCTGAAATGTTCGATGATGTAAGCAATCCGCTGGACAGCGTGGAAGATATCCTCGCCGGGCAGGACTGGGTTTTCAGCCGCCCCGGACCGGACGAGCTGAGCGTTCAGGTCAGCGGCAAGAACAGCGTATACAGCATCACTTTCCTCTGGCAGGAGGAATTCAGCGTTCTACAGTTCATTTGCGAATACGACCTGAAAATTCCCGCCGACCGCGCAGACATCACGGCGCGCGTCCTCCGTTCGCTTAATGAATCTCTGTGGCTGGGCCATTTTGACGTCCCACAGTTCACGAACATGCCTCGCTTCCGCCACACCAGCATGTTCAGGGGATGGACGCACACGTCCGGCGCAGAGCACATAGAGGATCTGGTTGATATAGCCCTTGCCGAGTGCGACCGCTGCTATGGTGCTTTCGCCTTTCTCTGCGCATCTCCGGCACCCGATGAAACATCTCTTTCCTTGATGTTGTGTGAAGAGGCCGGGGAAGCCTAGGGTTCAAACTCAATGAAGGATGGAAAGAACATAAATCTCGCCCTGATCGGTTGCGGGAAGATGGGTACGGCCATGTTGCGCGGATGGCTGGCTTCCAGTATTGAAAACCGAATCTACATTCTCGACCCGGCAGGCATCCCCGAAGACCTTCAGGATTATGTTCCGAATCCCGTGTCTTTCTTTACCGACCCGGCAAAATTCGTCAGCGCCGCCCCGGCTGCCGATATTTTCATCATCGCCGTCAAGCCACAGATAATGGAAAATGTATGCAGATCCATAGCCAAGGCCGTACCGCGCAGCGCATTGGTTCTTTCCATCGCCGCAGGACAAACCATTACCTCCTTCGAGCGCCGCTTCGGAACGGCTCAACCCGTCGTGCGCGCCATGCCTAACACGCCCGCATCCATCGGCGAGGGCATCAGCGCAGCAGTCGCAAATGGCAATGTCACTGAAAATCAGAAAGAACAAGCCGATGCTGTCCTGAAGTCAATCGGAAAAACGGAATGGGTGGATGATGAAAGCCTTCTGGATGCCATCACTGCCGTATCGGGCAGCGGACCAGCCTATGTTTTCCTGCTGATCGAGATCATGGCTGAAGCCGGATGCAAGGCCGGTCTTCCCGCCGATCTTGCCATGCGCTTGGCCCGCCAGACGGTCGTAGGCGCGAGTGCGCTGGCCAAAAAAGAAACAGCCCTGCCCGTTTCCAGCCTGCGGCAAAGCGTCACCAGTCCCGGCGGAACCACGGAAGCCGCCCTGCGCGTCCTTATGGGGGGCCCGATGCAACGCCTGTTCGATGAAGCCATAGCTGCCGCAACGGCAAGAGGGAAAGAGTTGGGCAATTGAACCCACACGCTATGAAGGCTGGCTGAAGAACTCCCCAAGCCAGCGGGCCGTATTAACGATTTTTTCCCTGTCCACGCCCGTTTCAACGCCCATTTCATGAAGCATGCCGAGCACCGCTTCGGTGGCGACGTTGCCCGACGCGCCGGGAGCATATGGGCAGCCGCCGAGGCCGGCAACGGATGAATCAAAGACGGCGATGCCCATCTCCAGCCCGGCGCAGATATTGGCCAGCGCACGACCATAGGTATCATGGCAATGCAGCGCAAGCTTCCCGGCAGGAACGACGGCAAGAACAGCCTTCAGCATCGCAGTTATGATTTCCGGAGTCCCGACGCCGATCGTGTCGCCCAGAGAAATCTCATAGCACCCGAGCGCAATAAGTTTTTCCGTCACGTCCGCAACGGCGGCGGGCGCAACCGCGCCTTCATACGGACACCCCGCAACGCAGGACACATAGCCGCGCACTTTTATATTGCGTTCCCGCGCCGTCTCCATGACAGGCCTGAAACGGTCGATGCTTTCCGCGATGGAGCAGTTTATATTTTTTTGATTGAAGCTTTCGGAGGCGGCAGTAAAGATAGCGACCTCCCGCACATTCGCCTTCAATGCCGCTTCCATGCCTTTTTCATTCGGCACCAGAACAGGGTACGTCACGCCCGGCTTGCGTTCGATCCGCGCCATCACTTCGGCGGCATCGGCCATCTGCGGAACCCATTTGGGGGACACGAACGCCGTGGCCTCGATATGCGTCAGGCCCGTTCCGGACAGCCGGTCTATCAGTTCTACCTTGATGCCCGTGGGTACGCTGCGCTTTTCATTTTGCAGTCCGTCCCGCGGCCCGACTTCGTAGATTCGCGCTTTCACGCCGCTTCCTCCGCCTTGATGGAAGCCAGCAGCGCGCCGTCTTTCACCTGGTCGTTGACGGCGACGGGAATCTCCTCCACCACGCCGGAAACGCCGGCGCGGATGGTCATTTCCATCTTCATTGCCTCCATGACCAGAAGAGGCTGCCCCTTCTCCACGCCCTGCCCCTTCTTCACCATGACATTGACGATTTTTCCAGGCATCGGCGCTATGACGCGCCCTTCACCGCCAGCGGAATCATCTTTGCCGCCCTGAATATGCTGATGTAAACGAACGACCTTGCTGCCGCGAAAAACCGTCAGGTCGCGCCCCTGCGCAACAATCAGCCCCGTGATAAAATTCTTTCCATCCAGCCTCAGGGTCAGCCGCCCTTCGTCAAGTTTGTGAAAACCCGCCACAACCTTTTCTTTCCCTATCAACAGATCAAAAAAAGGCCCGCGGCATTGCGCAATGACTTTGAGCGTTTCCCCGCGGCTTACGAAAGAAATCTCCTTTTTCAGAAACCCGTTCAGCCGCCAGTTGTCCCGCCGCGCCCAGGGGTCAGGGGATGTTGTGCGATTTTCCAGTCCGGCCAGAACCCAGACAGATGCGAGCGCCAGTTCCTCCAGCCCGGCACGTCCGTAAGACGGCGGCAGCAAATCCTTTTCATGGCGCGCTATGAAACCGGTATCTACGCTTCCTTTTCTGAACCCGTCATGATTGAAGATGTTGTACAGAAACTCCTGATTTGTCGTCAGGCCGGCAAGGATGGTTTCCGACAGGGCGCCCGACATGCGGTAAAGCGCCCTTTCCCGCGTATCCCCGATAACGACAAGCTTGGCGATCATCGGGTCGTAGTGAATTGAAACCTCGTCCCCCTCCCCCACCCCGGTTTCAACGCGGCATTCCTGCGGATGAATGAACCGTGCGATTTTCCCGCTCTGCGGCAGAAAGCCGGCGGCCGCGTCTTCCGCATAAAGACGGACTTCAAACGCATGGCCTTCGCATTTTATTTCATCCTGCGGCAACGGCAGCTTCTCTCCGGCCGCTGCGCGCAATTGCCATTCGACGAGATCCAGGCCGGTGATCATTTCCGTGACCGGGTGTTCAACCTGCAGGCGCGTGTTCATTTCCATGAAGTAGAAATCCTGCGTTTGCGAATCCATGATGAATTCAATCGTGCCCGCGTTCTCGTATTTCAGAGCCTTTATCGCACCGACCGCGGCAGCCCCCATCGCTG
Source organism: Pseudomonadota bacterium (assembly GCA_016198545.1). Taxonomy (GTDB): domain Bacteria; phylum Pseudomonadota; class Alphaproteobacteria; order Micavibrionales; family Micavibrionaceae; genus JACQIJ01. The sequence continues at coordinate 7,150 of JACQIJ010000050.1, read as the reverse complement.
CGCGGGTCTTTTCGGACAGGCCGGGCGCAGGAGCCTCCTCCACCACCTTCTGGTGGCGGCGCTGCAAGGAGCAATCGCGCTCGAACAGATGGACGGCGTTGCCGTGGCTGTCGCCGAAAACCTGCATCTCGATATGACGCGGCTTCTGAATGTATTTTTCAATCAGTACATAGTCGTTGCCGAAGGACGACGCAGCCTCGCGCTTGCAGGATTCCAGCGCACCGGCGAAATCATTTTCTTTTTCAACAAGGCGCATGCCCTTGCCGCCGCCGCCCGCAACCGCCTTGATGAGGACGGGATACCCGATTTTTCCCGCTTCCTTTTTCAGCGTCGCGGCATCCTGCTTTTTTCCCTGATACCCCGGCACGACGGGAACTCCCGCCTTCGTCATGATATCCTTTGCCCGGTCTTTCAGGCCCATCGCCTTGATCGCTTCCGGCGAAGGCCCGATGAAAACAACACTCGCCTTTTTGCAGGCCGCGGCGAAATCCTCATTCTCGGACAAAAACCCGTAGCCGGGGTGGATGGCCTGCGCGCCAGCTTTCTTCGCGGCCTCGATGATCCTGTCTCCCCGCAAATAGGAATCCCGCGAAGACGCGCCGCCGATATGCACCGCATCGTCCGCCATGCGAACATGCAAAGACTTCCTGTCCGCGGACGAATAGACCGCGACCGTCTTTATGCCCATGCGGCGCGCCGTCCGGATCACGCGGCAGGCGATCTCCCCCCGGTTGGCAACGAGAATTTTTTCAAACATTGGAAAAGGCTACAGCAGACCCGCCACAGCGGCAACAGAACAAAAGCCTGTTGGTATTTCAGCCTGTAATCTTGCCAGAGGCCGGGTTTCATATGAGAGTCAACGCATGCGCCTTGCATCTCTTTGCTGTATGCTGTTCCTTGTTTTGTTTATGAAAACAATAGCTCCCGCTCGCGCCGCAAGCGGCACATCTTTGCTTGAAATAAGCCAGCCGGGCAATGCCGGGATGAGTTGCGGCAATATCAGCCACGAGATCATGAAGATGGAAAAAATCGTGATGGAGTCCCGTGCAACGCAACAAAAATCAAGAGAAGCCGGGGTTGGAATCGGCGTGATAAAAACGGTCGGCAGTTATCTGGTCGGGACGCTGACTGGAACCATCGGATTCATGGCAGCCGGCCATCTTGTGAAGGAAGCCGCCAATGAACATGGGGAAGACGCCGCCGCCACCGAGAATATTGCCCTGCAACGCCGCAGCCTGATGATAGGCATGCACAATGCCTTGGATTGCGGAAACCTGCCCCCAACCCAGCTTCCACCGGAAGAAGAAGCGCAGGACGCATCCATCCGCATGCCAGACAGCCCTAACGCAATAGAACCTGCCGCGGGGACCGAAGATATCCGTCCGCCCCATGAGCATCAGGAGCGTTATAACTGAGGCTGCATACCCTTCCACGGGCCTATTGACAATTATCAACATATATGCATAATGGGGCCAAGTTTGACGACAACGTTTCTGCGAAGACGGCTTTTTAGATACGGACGACACGGCAGCCCTTTGGGCATGTAACTCTCCCTCGAAAAAAGACCGGTTTGATCAGACGTGCCAGCCGTAACAGGAAGGCGATCAGACTTGAGAAGCCCGCCGCGCTGTTGCGGCAGGCGTTTAAATGAAAGTTGCAAAGGAGACATTACATGGCAACAGGTACAGTAAAATGGTTCAACCCGACCAAAGGCTACGGCTTCATCCAACCCGATGACGGTGGCAAAGACGTGTTCGTGCACATCAGTGCCGTTGAGCGCGCCGGCTGGCGCACTCTGCGCGAAGGTCAGAAAGTCAGCTATGAGCTGCAGACCGAAAAAGGAAAGACCTCAGCCGCCAATCTGGCTGAAGCCGCCTAATCGAGAACCATTCGAAATACAAGGAAAGCGCGGCCGTCAAACGCCGCGCTTTTTGTTTTTATTGCCTGCATTGCAGCGCCGTATTATTTTCAACTATTCCCTGATCCTGATTTTCAGCAAGGCCGCTTACTTGAAAAACCGTCATTATCAGACGGCATCGTAAACAACAGCAGCAGCAAAACAATTTTCGACTATATCAACCCCGGCGCTGTGGTGGACAGAGCGATCGAGTAGGTCTATTTATCCAGAACGCTGCCGTTGAAGGCGTCCACCACAACCTCATGCACGCCGATCTCAGTCTTGAACAATACGGCATAGACCGGCCGGCCGTCTTGCAGACGGCGTAAAACCCGGAAATCTTTCGACGGCGGCGCGTATTTCAGCGCAATCCCGACAGCTTCGTTCTGATGAATGACATCATCAAGACTAGGCGGCGGAATAGCGGCTATTTCCTCCGGCGTCATGGGTTGCGGTTTGCGTCCGGGCAAAGGCGGCGCTTTTAAAGCAGGCGCAGCGCGCACAACCGGCGGCGCGGCAGGCTTCTGCTTCTCCACATATTCGGGAATGGCCGGCAGCCTCTCCGTCTCCGCGGATTTTTTTGCGGGCAGAGGCGCGGTAACAGCGGGCTTATCTTCGACAGCCGGATCTGCTTCAACGGGTTTTTCTTTTACCTTGCGGGAGACCTTCTGCACCGCTTCAGGGGGAGCCGTACCCCAGCCGGGCAGTTCGATCTCCGAAACGGATCCATCTTCATTAATAACGCGTATCGCGCTGTCCTGCGCATACGCCGACGGTACGATGAATATCAGAAAAAGAACGAAGATGATGGTGGAAAGCCCCATTTCTATCTGGCATCAAGCATTGCCAGAGAAATTACAGGCGCATCCTGCCCCGCCTGGGCAACCTTGCGCATGCAGACCGCCGCATCGGGAACGGGAGCCTTTTCCGCGCGTTCAGGCCGCAAAACGGCAACATTGCGCCCCCGCACCTCAAAATCAACGACAACGCCGTCAGACAGAAAAACATCCATGACGCAAGATTCAACAAGGTATTGCCATGCCTGCGCCATACCCTCGCGTCGCAACAGCCCGGGAGCCGCCAAAGCAAGCAATACATCATCAGCTTTTGCTCCAAGAATGGATTCAGGCTTGCGACCGAACGCATCGCGCAAGCTGCGGGCTATTCTTTTTTGCCGGGAGGTCAGCATCCCCTCGCGCAAGGCGACATCTTCATCGACCGAGGCATCCGTCGCGGCCATAGCCCGGTTTGAAAGCCACGCCTGAACGGCATTGTTTCCGGTCATGACGCCCAGCGGCGCAAACGCCAGAAAAAGGGTTGCCCCCACGATCATCAAGCGCGTACGGCAAAGGCCGTGCCTGCGCAAAAACCTGCGTCCTGCCCGCCGCATTTCTCCATGAATGGCCGATAATAACACGCGCATGCCTGCTCCGTATCCCGGTTTCAGTTTCATTGTCATGACCCTTGATCCCGGGATCCGAAACCCTGCTTACTCGGCTGCCATTTCGCTGGCAACGGCGGCATTTCCACCGAAGGGAAGCTCGTTGCCGCTATCGCTGCGCGATACGGACCTCCCTTTCGCCTCCTTTGATTTGGAGTCGCCTTTCTTTACAGAGGCCCCTGCGCCTTTTGCCGAAAGCGGCGTGATCTTGCCGTCCAGCGTAGCGCCGGATTCGACGGCAAGTTCCTTGTACGCGATCGAACCCGTAATCGAACCTGTCATCGTAACAGTCAGGCGTCCGTTAACCGTGATATCGCCTTCAAAGCGACCGGAAATGGTAGCTTCATCGATTTCAACCGTACCGTAAAAAACACCCGTTTCAGCCAGCTCAAGAACGCTGGCTCCTTTCAGCGCAGCTTCGACCGTGCCTTCGACCAGCAGGTGGTCGCACGACTCGATCTCGCCGGACATAGTAATACCCTCGCCGATAACGAGGCGGCGGCCGCTGGAAACTTTATCCGCCGATGACGACGGCTGGGAAGATCCGTAAACGCCAGCTCCGCCACCCATTGCGCCGGGATAGCCATAACCGGCGGGCGCGCGCGGCGGCTGGTATGGTTTCATATGGGCTTGACCCGGGATATCAACCGAGCGCGCGGCCTGCGACTTTTCTTGCTGCTCTTCCTTGTTGCTCATTTTTTCTTCCTCTGCTTTGTTGATCGTTTCGACTTTTTTAGATTCTTCCTTTGCCGGAGAATTCTGCGCTCTGGCCTTTGCTTCTTCCTTCTCTTGCGCGGCAGTTTCGCCTTTGTCTGCCTCTTCCCGGCCGATTTTCCGGCTGTCGGGCTCTTCTATTCTGGGACGATGAAACATGGTTGATCCTCTTTATCTTTGCCGTTTACCAGATAAACACATACGCGCGCCTGCGCGTTCCCCTACATCAGTTTCCCGTGATGGGCCGGACACTAGCACGGCATTTTTCCATCTGCAATACCGGAATTCGCCATAACACTGTGGTGTCGATTAAAATATTGAATTTAAATGAAAAAAATTAAATTTGGCCGTGGATTAAAAAACAAGCTCAAACCCCGGCGCGAAAATATCCAAATATTTTCCGTGCCATAGCCTTTGAAACCCCTTCGACTTTCTCAATATCCGCCAGCCCGGCCCGCGCTACTTCCTGCGCGGAACCGAAATGATGAAGCAGGGCTTTCTTCCGCTTCGCGCCGATGCCAGGGATTTCATCCAGTGGGGACGCTGAAACCTGCTTCGCGCGGCGCGTGCGGTGCGCGCCGATAGCGAAGCGGTGCGCCTCGTCCCGCAACCTCTGGAGATAGTGCAGAACGGCATCGTTCTGGGGCAACTGGAACATGTCCCTGCCCTCCATGAAGAACTTTTCGCGGCCCGCATTGCGATCCGGTCCCTTGGCAATTGACACGACACAAAAATCACCGGCTATACCCATAGCCGCAAGCGTTTCCGTGACCGCGTTCAACTGTCCCTGCCCGCCGTCTATAAGGACAAGATCCGGCCAATCTTCACGCTCATCGGCATTCCTGAACCGCCGCCGCATGACCTCGCGCATCATCCCGTAATCGTCGGAGGCGTCCGCCGTCCTGATATTGAACTTGCGGTAAGCGTTCTTGCGAAACCCTTCCGGCCCCGTGACAATCATGGCGCCTACCATATTCGTGCCGCCGATGTGGGAGTTGTCGTAGGCCTCGATACGCTGCGGCGGTTCTTCCAGCCCGAACAAATCCGCCACGCCCGCCAGCAACTTTTTCTCCGACACGGTTTTCAGCGTCTCCTGGGCCAGAGCATCTTTCGCATTCCTGACGGCGAATTCGATCAGCCGCCCCCGCGCGCCGCGCTTTACTCCTGAAATCTCGACTTTTCCCTCCCGCCGCTGTTCTAGCGCCTTTTGCAGCAGCGCGCGTTCCGGCAGATCGTGGCTGACGATGATTTCGTGCGGCGCCGGCTTGTTGCCGTAGAACTGGGCGACGAAGGAGGCCAGAATTTCCCCTTCGCCTTCATCGTCGTGACGCGGGAAATAGGCGCGGTTGCCAAAATTCTGCCCGCCGCGGAAAAAGAAGACCTGCACACAAGACCTCTCCTCTTTCCGGTAGAGGCCGAACACATCGGCATCGCCGAGGTTTTTGATGTTTATATCCTGCCGCGCCTGAATAGCCGTCAAAGCGCGGATACGGTCGCGCAGCAACGCCGCACCCTCGTAGTTTTCCGCATCGCTTTCCTTTTGCATCGCGGCGGCAAGACGATCCTGCGCTTCGGAGCTTTTACCGGACAGAAACGCCTTCACGTCCCTGACCTGCGCCGCATAGTCTTCTTTTGTTACACGCCCGACGCAGGGCGCAGCGCAGCGTTTGATGTGGTACTGCAGACAGGGCCGCGTGCGTTGTGCAAAATAGCTGTCGGAGCAATTGCGCAGCATGAAAGCCTTCTGCAGGGCGATAATCGTCCTGTTGACAGCTCCGGCCGAAGCGAAGGGACCGAAATAATCGCTTCCCTTCTTCCGTTCGCCGCGATGTTTGGCCAGCAGCGGAAAATTATGCCCGCCGGTTATCATTATATACGGGAAAGATTTGTCATCCCGCATCAGAACGTTATACTGCGGCTCCAACTCCTTGATGAGGTTGGTTTCTAGAAGCAGCGCCTCTACTTCCGTGTGCGTATGAACAAACTCAAGGTCATGCGTCCGCGCCACCATGCGCTGCAGACGCACTGGAAGCTTTTCGGTGTTGGCATACGTAATGACTCGCTTCCTTAAGGCTTTTGCCTTGCCGACGTATAAGGGGACGCCCTTTTCATCCAGCATCCGGTAAACGCCTGGCGTGTCCGGCAGACCTTTCGCCGACCTTCGTATTGTTTCAGCGCCGCGCGCCAACGATATTGCGTGTTTTGTCATGACAACGAAATCTAGGACATTCCACAGTATGCGGCAAATACCCAGATAAATACTGTTAATTGTATATTAATAAATACACAACTTTATTCTTGACAACAGTTGCAAAATATCAACTATATCCTCCGCAGTTAAAAATCATAAGCAAGGGAGAAAAATATCATGCATCGTAAAATAATAAAGGACTACAGGACGGGGAAAACCCTTTTTGAGGGCGACTTCTCCACCCTGCGCGAATGCCTGGAGCAAGCCGTTACGGACCATGCCACCCTGGACGGCGCGGACCTGTCAGGCGCTAATCTTATCAACGCCTCGCTCGATGAAGCGCAAATGCGAAACGCCTGTTTCAAAAACGCCAACCTGATGGGCGCAAACCTGTCCGAAGCCGCCCTCGACAGCGCAGATTTTACGAACGCCTGCCTCCAGAGCTCATGCCTGTGCTTCTCCAGCCTGAGAGGGTGTCACTTCGAAGGCGCGGCATTCGGCGCGACCGACATCGCCGGGTGCGATGTCTCCGGCAGCCTCTTTTCGACGCTTTCGGCGTTTTCCCTGAATTTCATCGATGCAGAGAACATGGTCGGCTGCCGCTATCTTCACAACAATGCTACATGCAACTTTTCGCGGCCTCCGATCTTTATAAACGGCCTGCCCTTCGCCATCAGCTTGATGGATGAGAACGTACTGACCGGCAGCCGCCTGTGGCGCCGCAAGGACATTTATGCCCTCGCCAACGACAGCTGGCCCGCCGCCATCCCCGGGGATGCCTGCAGCAGCCTTTATGCCTTTATCCGCAGTTATGGCAGCCTTCTCAGAAATCTTCCGGCTACCCGCCGATAAAGCATCTTGACATAAAAATATCAGTTGTATATAAATAATAAACACAACTATATAT
>JACQIJ010000049.1 GCA_016198545.1 Pseudomonadota bacterium | reverse complement strand
GTCATAGAGTTTCGGCCATATTGCTATGACAGGCGCATATCCTTATTCTGCTTTGAATTCGAACCGGGAGGATTGCATGAATACGGATTCCATGATCGACGGCGCATTCAAGGGGTTGGCCGATGTTGCGGGAGGCATCGTGTTTTATTCCCTCAAATTCGAAGTGGCGGACGCAGACGGACCGGTGGAACTTAAGGTGCCCCTTATCCTTATATGGCTGGCGGCGGTATCGATATTTTTTACTTTTTACCTGGGTTTCATGAACCTGCGCTATTTCAAACACGCGTTCGACGTACTACGCGGTAAATATGACGAACCCGGCGCGGAAGGGGAAATCGGCAACTGGCAGGCATTGGCAGCCTGCCTGTCCGGCACGGTAGGACTCGGCAATATCGCGGGCGTCGCCGTGGCGGTGACGGTCGGCGGGCCGGGCGCGGTATTCTGGATGATCGTCATGGGTTTCATCGGTATGTCGACGAAATTCGCCGAAGTAATGCTGGGCGTAAAATACCGTCACCATCACGACCCCAACCATCCGCAGCGCCTGTCCGGCGGGCCGATGTATTACCTGCGGGACGGATTCAATAACCGGGGCGTAAAGTTTGTCGGCCCCTTTCTCGCCGCGTTTTTTGCCGTGTGCTGCATCGGCGGCGCGATTGGCGGCGGCAACATGTTCCAGGCCAACCAGACTTTCCAGCAGTTGGTGAACGTCACTGGCGGTGAGGCAAGCTGGATCGCTGACAAGGGCTGGCTGTTCGGTTTGGTCCTTGCGTTTCTCGTGGGCATCGTGATTATCGGCGGGATCAAGTCGATCGCCAATGTCGCGTCGGTGCTGGTGCCGGTGATGGGAGTGGTATATCTGCTGGCGGGCGTGGTTATTATTGCTCTTAATTACAGGCACATCCCCTCAGGCGCATGGACGATTATCCAGGATGCGCTGACGCTGGAAGCCGGACTGGGCGGGTTGCTCGGCGGTATGCTGGCGGGCATCCAGCGCGCAACATTCTCAAACGAGGCGGGTCTTGGGTCGGCCGCTATTGTCCATAGCGTTGTTAAAACCAGTCAGCCGGTGGGGCAGGGCATTCTCGGCATGCTCGGGCCGTTTATTGATACAGTCATCATATGCACGGTTACGGCGCTGGTGATTGTATTTTCCGGCGTCTACGAACCGGGTAAGGGGATGGAGGGCATCGCCCTGACCTCCCGCGCGATGGCGGAGCATATTTCCTGGATGCCGTATGTGCTGGCGCTGACGGTGTTTCTGTTCGCTTATTCCACGATTATCACGTGGTTTTATTATGCTCTCAAATGCTTGACGTATCTGTGCGGCGAGCGTGACTGGCTTGACTTGTCGTTCAAGCTGGTTTTCTGCGCTTTTACTGTGGTGGGCTGCGCATCGTCCCTCGAAAACGTTATTGCTTTTACGGATGCCATGATGCTGTCGATGGCGATTCCAAACGTCATTGGCCTTTACTTTTTCGCGCCGGAGATCAAGCGGGATCTTAAAAACTATCGCCAATATCTTGAAGATAAATGGGGATACGGTAAAAAGATTTCTGCCGCGGTATAGCGGATTAAACTATTATCCACTTATCCACGTCATTCACAGGTTCAGGGCGTCCGCGCTCTTGCATGCGCATAGAATGCGTGCGCATATAGCCGGAATTCCACATTTTTTTGATTCAAACCGGGTGCGAGTGAGGTGTGCCTATGAAAAAATCATCCACCATGACGCAGGACAATAAGAAAAATACTGGTAAAAAGACCGCGTCATTGGACAGTCCGGCGTCATCCATTTCCGCTAAACGCGTTGAAGAACTGCGCGAAAAGGCGACGGGCATGAAACATCTGCGTATCCGCGCCATTCAGGAAAAATCGGAAATTCTTCCCCCCCGATTGACGGAAGAGGCGTCGGGCGGCCCGGTGCGCGCTTTGCGCAGCGAACCTGCGGAGGAAACGCGGCGCGAATTTGATGAGGAGCCCGTGCTGATGCTGACCCCGGCGAATGCTGTGCCCGTCAACCGCACGAAAGGGCAGAGCGTCGCTTATTACGTCGGCACGGGACTGACGTTTGCGTGGCTGGTTGCTTGCGCGAATTACATTTTCGGCAGCTACGGATGGGCGGGGCTGACGGCTATGGATCTGCCGCAACTGGGCGCTTTGATTGCGGGACTGCTGGCCCCGGTGGCGCTGTTCTGGATGGCGTTGAACAGCATGATGCGCGAATCCGACATCCAGCGTTACGCGCAAGCCCTGCGGCATGAGCTGCAATCCATCATCTTCCCGTCCGAAGACCGGGCGCAGCGCGTCAGCAAGGATATTGAACGCCTGACGCAGCAGGCGGCGGAGCTGGCTTCCTCGTCCCGCGCCGTTATCAAGGCTATCGGACGCGCGCGGCACGGGTTGCGCACCGAGATACGCGATTTCGTCGGCATCTCGAAGAAAACGGAATTTCATATTGACCGCTTGGCCGATACGCTGAACGAACGCGCCGCGAAGCTTCTCGTGCTGACGGGGGAAATCGAGCGGCGCACGGGTGCAATCGGCGAAAAATCGAAAGAGGGCGTAGGCGCATGGGATGACGCGGCAAGCAAAATCCTGGGGCAGGCGGCGGCAATAGAGGGCGCGCTGGGAGGGGGTGCAGAGAAAATTCTTGAAGCGGCATCCGCAGCTGAAATCAGAACGCGCAATATTGGCGCGAACCTGTCCGCCGGAGTCGAAAGCATGAATGTGGAGGTCGACCGCGTTGCGCAGCGGCTGGAGAATATCAGCGGAAAATTTGAAGCCTATACCGAAGGTCTTGCGGGCGCAGCCGATCATGTGTCCTCGGAGACGGCGCGTCTGTCCGAGGCGATCCAGACTCAAATCAAGGGTCTGGAAGGAGTTGCGGAAAGAACGGTCAATGCGATGGAAAAATCCGGCCGCACGATCGAGGCGCAGAGGTCGGCTCTCGACAAGGGGGCGGAAGGGCTGGCCGATCATGCCGCGCGCGTGGCCGAAACCATAAATTCCAGCCTGAGCAACATCAATGAAGCGTCCGCGGGCGTTGTGGAGACGACGGACAGGCTGGAGGAACGCATCGCGGTTCAGGCCGAGAAGCTTCGTGCCACTGCGCGCGATGTCGTGCGCGAGTCCGAAACGATAGAGCAGGCGGGCGTATCCGCGGCCAGCAAGCTGGGCGAGGCGATGGGGACGGCCCTTGCCGGCGCGGAGTCGATCAGTTCGGCGGTGCGCCGCGCAATCGAATCCCTCGAAAAGGCAACGGGGTCCGCGCGCGATCAGGCGGATTCCCTTATCGCTTCCATGCGGGTCCATATCGAGCAGCTCAACGAAGCGGGCGAAGGGAATGTCGAACACATACGCACGATTCTGGCGATGCTGGAGAAAAGTCGGGAACAGATACAGGCCGCCTCGCGCATGGCCGACGAACAAGTAGGGAAGCTGGCGTCTGCCGTCGAGGATCAGGCTGCGCGCATCAACATGTCTACGACAAGCATGGTAGAGCGCATTGAAACCGTGCAGGTTGCCGTTGAAAAGCCCTTGCGCGAAATGAACGCCGCCGTCGCTGCCGCCGACAGCGCACATAACCAGATAGGCGAAACGCTGCGTGTCCGCGTGACGGACCTGAACGAGGCCAGCGCGCAGGCCCGCGAAAGCGCGGACAGCATCCGCAACATCCTCCGCGGACAGGCGCAGGATATTTCCACGCTGGCCGGACAGATCGCCGGCCATGCCCGCACGATCAATGATCAGATGGCGGATCAGAAAGCCTCCCTCGGCAGGGAAGTACAGGAATCGCTTCAGAAAATCTCGCAAGTGCGCGATGCGCTGGAAGGTCAGTCCTCCCGCTTGTCCGAAATATCAGGCAAAGCCGTCGATGAGATGTCGGGGTTGGAAAAACTTATCTCAGGCCGTTGCGGGGATGTTGGGGAAAATACCGGTTCTGCGATTGCGAATCTACGCGCCCTGGATGAATCCCTTGACGAAAAGGCGGGCAGAATTCAGGCGCGCGCCGCCGCCGCCACTGAGTCCGTTCGCGCTGTTATGGAGGCGCTGGAACGCACGGCTTCCGGCTTCGATCCCGTTTTCGGCTCCGCAATGGACAAGGCGCAGGAAACGCACAGGCATTTCGAGGCGCTTCATGGCGGATTTGAAGAGTCCGCGAAAAGCAATCTCGAAAAACTGCAGCAAATCGGGATTGTATTTGATGAGCGTCTGAAAGATCTCAATGCAGGTGCGGACAAGGCGTCCGTCATCCTGAAGTCGTCCAGCGATCACCTGCAGGAACGCGTGGAGGATATCGAGCGCGCGGCGCTTTCCGCCAGCGACAAGATGCGCGAAATCGAACGTGCGCTGGAGGACCAGAGCGCCGATATACATCTTACGACCGACCAGTCCTTGCTGAAGGTCGAAAATGTGCAGAGGGCGATCAACAACCAGTTCCGCGAGCTTTCCGAGTCCATCGGCCGGGCTATGGCGCAGATCGGCGATGTCAATGCCGAGCTGGGCAGATCAACGCAAAGCGTCGATGCAGCGGCTGATACGGTTATCCGCCGTTTCGACGAGGCAGGAGAGCGTGCGCGGATGCAAGGCGAGAAGCTGAATGACTCGGCGACGATATCCGCAAGCCTTGCGAAGGAGCTTGTCGACCGCGTGAGGAAGGAGTCCGATGGGCTGCTTTCCTCATCGAAGGAAACCTTGATGGAGCTGAAGCGCACCGGTGACGGCTTTGCCGCCCGAAGCCAGGAGGTGGCTGAGTATATGAAGTCGGCTTTGCGGACATCGCAAAGCTACGGCGATGAACTGCGCAGCCAGGCTGATATGGTTGCCCGCGCTTCAGCCATATCCGCCGACAGCATCAGCAAGTCAGTCTCCGTATTGAATACGAAGCTGACGGAAATCAATGCCGCTGCGGGTGTTGTCGCCGGAAAGGTGCAGGAATCGCGCGGCCAGCTGGAAGAGGAGTCGGACAGGCTCGTTACGGTTTCCGCGACGGCCATCCGTGCGGCGGAAGAAGCGGCCAGTACGTTCAGCCGCCAGTCGAATGCTTTGTTCAAGGCCGTGCAGGATGCGGCACACCATGCCGACCAGATCCGGAAGGAGGAAGGCCGGGTGCAGCGCGAGGCTTTCATGTCGTCCGCGAAGTTCATTGTCGAAAGCCTGCACTCGCTTTCCGTCGATCTTACACGGTCGCTGGATGGCGAAGTGTCGGAAAGGGTCTGGAAATCGTTCCAGCGCGGAGATATAGGGGCTTTCACGCGCCGTCTGGCCGACATGGGCGAGAATCTCCCCGTGGACAGGATTCGCGAAAAATTCGGCAACGACAGCGAGTTCCGCACCTATGTTCAGCGCTATCTGCGCCAATTCGAGGAATTGTTCGACCAGGCCATAGCGAACGACCACAGCGACCTTCTGAGCGCCGCATTCATTTCCAGCGATGTAGGGAAGCTTTACACGGTTCTTTGCGTGGCTTCGGGGCGGGAACCGCGTACGCGCCGCGAGGACAAGCGGGCGGCCTGACGGGCGGCGGTATTTGTTGTTGAGAAGGAAAGAAACTTCCCTGATAATCTTTTGTTGACACTTTTTGCCTATCCTGATTCTGAAGGCGTGTCGCAACAAGGGGTTATCTGTTTATGGGCAAAACTAAATTCTGCCAGGGAATATCAGATATTTCAGATAGTTACAGGGCTTTTATCCTGGACCAGTGGGGCGTGCTCCATAATGGTGAGCGATGCTATGACGGGGTTGTCGATTGCCTTAAGGAACTCCGCAACCGTAATAAATACATAATTATTCTATCAAACTCAGGCAAAAGATCCGATCAGAACAAGGAAAAGCTGAAGCAGCTCGGTATCGGCCCCAGTCTTTATGACGTTATCGTAACCTCCGGCGAGGTGACGTGGCAGGGGCTGAGAGATCAGAACGAAGGCTACTTCCAGAACATGGGACAGTACTGCTTCCTGATGAGCCGCGGCGGCGACCGTTCGATTGTTGAAGGTCTTGATGTCGAAGTGGTGGATGATATTGAAAAGGCCAGCTTTCTTCTTATCAGCGGTACGGAAGCCCCGGAAAAAAATATGGTCGATTACTATGAGCCCATCCTGAAGATGGCCGTGCGTCGCCGCCTGAAAGCGATATGCGCAAACCCGGACAGCCGCGCGTTGCTGGGCAACGAATATTTCATGGGGCCGGGTTTGATTGCGCGCCGATACGAGGATTTCGGCGGCGTGGTGCATTACATTGGAAAGCCGCACAAGCCGATTTACCAGCACTGCATTCGGCTGCTGCAGGCAAAAGAAATATTTCCGGGCGAAACGGTAATGGTCGGCGATACGATGGCGCACGACATCGTCGGCGCGGCCGGCGTGAACATCGATACCTGCCTTGTTAAAAACGGCTTGCACTTCGGCGCGTTCAAGACATGCATTACGCCCGGCGATGTGGATAAAGCCCTCAGTATTCTCACGCTGCAATATAACAATGTGCGCCCGACTTACCTGGTTGACCGCCTCAAATGGGGCCGCGCTCTGCCTGACCGCAAGCACAAGAAGCGGAAGCTGGCTTAATCTCAATAAAAACTCTACAGGCTTTGCGGCTGCGTCGCCTTTGGGAGAAGCACGTCGATGGCGGCCTTTATCTTCGGCAGGGAACGCTCCACGGCCGCTTCGCCTTCGGCGATCATTTCTTTCGCTTTTTCAAACTCCATCAGGCCAATATGGCCGATGCGAGGCTTGATATGAACGTCGGGCGGGTCACCCGCAAGGCGCGAGCGCGTTACGCGGTCCTGGATGATGGTCAGGGCCGATACCATCACGCCGAACAGGCTGGGATTGTCGGCTTCCCTGCGGAACAGACGTTTTGCGATGGATCCGCCGAAAAGTTTCTGGTCTTCGGGCGCGACATCCTTGTCGTTGAAAATATCGAATCCAATGACGGTCTGATACCCCTGTCCGGGCTTTGCCGCCTTTCCGATCAGGTCGGCGTTCAGGTCGATCGCGATCGTAAGGCGTGCGCCGAGCGCGGAGCAGGGAGAGACGGGGACGGGGTTCACCAGTGCGCCGTCAACCAGTTTCCGGTGATTGATTTCAACCGGCGGGAATACGCCCGGCAGGGCGAAGGACGCCCGCATGGCATTGATAAAATCACCCTTGCGCAGCCAGACCTCATGGCCGGTGACAAGGTCTGATGCGATGGCAACGAACGGGTGAGGCAGATCCTCTATGATCATGCCGTCAAAATGGCTTTCCAGTTCGCTGATCAGTTTTGCCCCTCCGATAAGGCTGGCGGCGCGGACCCGGAAATCAAGGTACGAAAATACTTTTCGGCGGCTTAAGGACAATGCCCAGTCTTCAAATTCATCCAGTTTTCCGGCCAGATAGCATCCTCCCACCAGCGCGCCGATGGAGGTTCCTGCCACAATGGTGGGCTTTATCCCATGCCGCGTCAGAGCCTTGATGGCGCCTATATGGGCGAATCCGCGGGCAAGGCCGCTGCCCAGCGCCAGCCCGATTTGCGGGGGCACGTAAGGGGTTCTTTCTTTAACATCCTGTTTTGACTGGTTTTCAGTAGTCATTATCCTGTATTATCCTGAGCCTGTGGAAAGTGGCAATGCGATGAATCAGGATATGCACAGGCCTCCGGCTTTTAATGCGTCCACGTGGTCCCTGGTCAAAAGGATCGCGGGGCGGTATATGCGGCCATATTTCAGGAATATAGCAATAGCCCTATTGTTTATGCTTGTTTCGGCTGCGATGACGGCGGCGTTCGCCAAGCTGATCGAGCCGGTGCTGGACGAGGTTCTGGTCAACAAAAGGGCAGACCTGATTGTGCCTATGGCGACGGCGGTATTTGTCATTTTCCTTTTAAACGGAACTTCAACCTATATTCACAGCGTCATGATGAATACGGTGGGGCAGTCCGTCGTCACCGATATCCAGCGCGATTTGTTTTCGCGCTTTCTGGATCTGGATCTAGAATTTTTTCATGACAACCCCAGCGGCCAGCTCGTAGCGCGGATGATAAGCGACGTGAACGCGATGCGCGTTGCCGTTTCCGACAGCATTACAGGTATAGGCAAAAGCTTTCTTACCCTGGTTTTTCTTATCGTCATCATGTTCATGCAGGACACGACGCTGGCGCTGATAGCCATAGGGATTTTTCCGCCCGCCGCGCTTTTCGTGGCATGGCTGGGACGACGCATCCGCCGCATTGCGCGGAACATAC
The DNA here is from genome assembly GCA_016198545.1 of Pseudomonadota bacterium. Taxonomy (GTDB): domain Bacteria; phylum Pseudomonadota; class Alphaproteobacteria; order Micavibrionales; family Micavibrionaceae; genus JACQIJ01. Next base: position 3,863 of record JACQIJ010000049.1, on the reverse strand, counting down.
AGGGTGAAATCGCTGCGCTTTCCGGTTCCTTGACGCAGATTTTTCAGGGAATCCGGCAGGTGAAAGCCTACGGTATGGAAGATTATGAACGCGCGCGCGCCGGACTAACAATTGACAGCATCAAAAAACTGTTCTTCAAGATTTTTAAATCCAGCAACCTTTCAACGCCGGTGAATGAAGCCTTGCTGGGCATTGCTCTGATGGGGTTGATAATCTACGGCGGGCGGCAGGTCGTGTCGGGGGTTATGACGGCGGGCGAATTGATGTCTTTTATCACAGCATTTTCTCTGTCGTACGAACCCCTGAAAAGACTGGCAAAGCTGAACAACAATCTGCAGACGGGCCTTGGCGCGGCGGAGCGCGTGTTCGGCATGATCGACCGGCAGCCGGAAATAATTGACCGCGTCGGCGCCGCGGGTTTATGCGCGGATGCGCCGGAAATCGTCTTTGAAAACGTATCCTTCAGCTACGGGCATGATGAGGGGCGCGCGCTTGATGGGGTGTCGTTCACCCTGCCTGCCGGAAAGGTAACGGCGCTTGTCGGACCGTCCGGCAGCGGCAAGACGACGGCGATGAATCTTGTCCCGCGTTTTTACGATGTTACGGGCGGCCGCGTTCTCATCGCCGGTCGCGATGTACGCGATGTAACGATGAAAAGCCTGCGCGCGCATATCGCCCTCGTATCGCAGGATATTACGATTTTCGATGATACCGTCCGGGCCAATATAGGATATGGCCGCGAAGGCGCATCGGATGCGGAGATTGAAGAAGCCGCCCGCTTCGCCGCCGCCGATGAATTCACCCGCGCTCTGCCGCGGGGGTACGATACAAGGCTGGGCGAGCATGGCGTGAAGCTGTCGGGCGGGCAGCGGCAACGCATCGCCATCGCCCGCGCGATGTTGCGCAATGCGCCGATTGTATTGCTGGATGAAGCAACGTCCGCGCTGGACAGTGAGTCCGAAATGGCAATACAGGCTTCGCTGGAAAAATTGCAGAAAGGCCGTACAACCCTTGTCATCGCGCACCGTCTTTCCACCGTACGGAATGCCGATAAAATCATCGTTCTGGATAAGGGGCGCGTTGTTGAAACGGGTGGCCACGCGGACCTGTCCGACGGCGGCGGCCTGTATGCGCGCATGCAGGCGGCAGGCTTGCGCGGCTAGGCGATGAAGAAAAACAAGAAGGTCATGGATTTTCTAGTTGCATGTTTCATTGCCTATGCCGTCATTGTTCTGACGCTTTATATCGCGCAGCGGAGTCTTATTTACTTTCCCGACAATAATCTATCGCCGCCGTCTTTTTTCGGGCTGGCGGATATGAACGTAATCGGCGTGAGAACATCGGATGGTCTGACCCTGAAGGGGTGGTACAAGGCTTCCGCCGATCCGGAAAAACCCGTTATCCTGATGTTTCACGGCAATGCCGGACATATTGGCATTCGGAATTTCAAGGCGAGGCCCTTTCTCGATACCGGTTATGGGTTTTTGCTGGCTGAATACCGCGCCTATGGTGGTAATCCGGGGCAGACGTCAGAGCAGGGGTTTTACCGCGATGCGCGCGCCTATATCGAATGGCTGCGGGCGCAGGGGGTTGAACCGAAGGATATCGTGCTATACGGCGAGTCCCTTGGAACCGGGGTCGTCGTGCAGATGGCAGTCGAGTATCCGGATATGAAAGCTATTGTACTTGAAACCCCGTTTACAAGCTTTGTCGATCTGGGAAAAAGGCTTTACTTCTTTTTGCCCGTCAGCCTGATGATGCGCGACAGGTATGACAATCTGGCCAAGATACGGAACATAAAAACGCCGCTTCTGGTTTTGCACGGGACAGCGGACATGGTTGTGCCGTACCGTTACGGTAAAGCGCTTTTCGATGTGGCGCCGGAACCCAGACGCATGGAAACTTTTCCGGCCGGAGGCCATAATGATTTGTACGCGCACGATGCCGACGGCAGAATACTAAGGTTTCTTGAGGGTCTGGATAAGCAGTTTTATTTGAGGCACAATGAATCCATAACCGGAGGAGAGTGAGATATGCCCTGCAAGGACGCGCTTGTTAAGAAAATAATGACTGTTTCACCCGATATGTCTGTTGAGCAGGCATTGAAGGAGATGAAGAAGAGCAGCTTGTCATTCGCTCCGGTTGTTGATTCTGATGGAACGCTGGTGGGGCTGTTCAGCATCAGCCGCCTGCTTGAGAACACGCTGCCCGTTTCGGTTGCTCTGGCCAGCGGCGGGGCGGCAGGTATTAACGTCATGGTTCCTTCTGCGCCCGGCATGGCGAAGCGGTTGCAGAAATATCGCGGCGCGCGCGTATCCGAAATGATGCAGCGGCAGTTCGGAGTCGTTGACCCGGACATGTCTTTGGAATCTGCTGTGCGCCTGATTCGTGAAACGGGCGAGCCGGCCGTTGTGGTCGATGGCCCGTCGGGCGCATTTCAGGGCGTGGTGACAGCGGAATCCGCTTTTGATGCGCTGGAGAAAATGGCCTCATGAGAAGGGGAAGAGGCGCTCTTGCCCTCTCTTTTTTGTCATTTCTTCTTTTTCTGACGGCAGGTTGCCAGGAGAGCGCGGGGCAACAGGCCGGTGCGTCTGAAGAAAAAGCCGTCGATGCCGTCGCCGAGACTGTTGATCTGACGATTATAACGCATGATGGAACGCCGCGTGTATTTCACGTCGAAACTGCGCTGACGCCGCAGGAGCAGTCTCTGGGCCTGATGTACCGGCAGGAGATGGCGGAAGATGCAGGCATGCTGTTCGTGTTTTCCGAGGCGCGGGAACGTTCGTTCTGGATGCGTAACACCATGATCCCGCTGGACATCGTTTATATCCGCGGCGATGGAACCATCCATAAAATTCATGAAAACGCCGTCCCGCTTGATGAGACGTCCATTCCCTCGGATGGATCTGTATCGCGCGCGCTCGAGATTAACGGAGGCATGGCGGCTAGGCTGGGCATCCGGTCCGGCGACAGGGTATATAATAAGGAATATTTTGGAAATACTCTTGCCCCGTAAGGGCTTATCGTATAGCTTCCTTCGTCTGGCGGGGTGTAGCGCAGTCTGGTAGCGCATCTGCTTTGGGAGCAGAGGGCCGGGAGTTCGAATCTCTCCACCCCGACCAGTTTTTTCAACAGATTTGAGTCAGGCAGGTTAAAAGTTGGTGGCCCCGCCCGGACTTGAACCGGGACGCCTGTTGCCAGGCTACGGATTTTAAGTCCGTTGCGTCTACCATTCCGCCACGGGGCCTTTGATATATTCAGACGCTGAAGATAGACGGATACGGCGTATTTCGCAATTGCCGTTATGTGCCCATGAGGGCGATTGTTTCCTCGATATTCCCGATAAGGCTTTTACCGTGTGCGGAAAGATAGAGTTGTTTGCGGCGCTTTTCGGTGGGTGAGAGGGTAACGCGCACAAGGCCGTAAGCGTGGCCGCACTGCCGCTTTTCCGATAAGGCGCCGACGATGCGGGATACGGTAGAAATAGGCATGCCGGTGCGCTCCGACAGACAGGTCAGGGACAATCCCTCATTGATGGCGATTTCGCACAGGCAGATGGCGTATTGCAGCGGGAACTCAGGATCTATCTTCTGCAGATGGCCCAGCAGTCTCAGAAAATACTCTATCCGGTTTGCCACGATCCTTGATTCCTTTGCTTGTACCCTGCCGTGCCGGGGTGTAAATGATCCGGCAGTACGGCAGGTCGAAAATTATCTCGCCTTTATGCTTGTGCCGCGCAAACAGCGGCTGCGCTGAAAACGCCCGGCACATCTCCACATGCAGGGCGCGACTGCGTCCCAGCTTTATATATCCCATCATCACAAACTCCCACACACACGAAAATTTTATCCACAATATATAGT
>JACQIJ010000073.1 GCA_016198545.1 Pseudomonadota bacterium | reverse complement strand
GCGATAGGACAGGGCTTCGGCGATGTGCTTTTTACCCAAAATATCCGCCGCGCCATCGAGATCCGCCACCGTACGCGCCGCGCGCAGGACGCGGTGATAGCCACGGGCGGTGAGCCTAAGCTTCTCCGCCGCCAGATTCAACATAATTCTTGCATCTTCCTGTAACGGCGCGATTTTCTCGAGCGCGTCCCCGGCGGCATAGACGTTCAGCCCCGCCGGGTTCTGATCCCCGTACGCGGCGTAGCGTTCGCGCTGGATATCCCGCGCGCGCGCGATGCGGGCGGCAACCGTGGCGGAATTTTCTGCTGCGGGCGCGGGCCGGGATAAATCGCTGATCGCCACGGGCTGTACGTCCACCTGTATGTCGATGCGGTCGAGCAGCGGGCCCGAAATCTTCGCCTGGTAATCGAGCGCGCAGCGCGGCGCCTTCGTGCATTCGCGGCCCGGATCGCCCAGCCACCCGCAGCGGCACGGGTTCATCGCCGCGATCAGCTGGAACCGCGCCGGGTAGGTCACATGATGGTTGGCGCGCGCGACAACGGCGCGGCCTGTCTCCAGCGGCTGGCGCAGCGCCTCCAGCGTCGCCCGCGCGAATTCCGGAAGCTCGTCCAGAAAAAGAACACCGCGGTGGGCGAGCGATATCTCTCCAGGCTTGGCTTTCACGCCGCCGCCGACAAGCGCGGGCAGCGACGCCGAATGATGCGGATCGCGATAGGGCCGCGTGCGGATGAGGCCGCCTTCGGGCAGCGTCCCGGCGATGGAATGGATCATCGAAACTTCCAGCGCCTCCTGCGCCGACAGCGGCGGCAGGATGCCGGGCAAAGCGGAGGCCAGCAGCGATTTCCCCGCGCCCGGCGGCCCCGAAAGCAGCATATTGTGCCCCCCGGCAGCCGCGATTTCCAGCGCGCGCTTCGCGGTTTCCTGCCCGCGCACGGATGCGATGTCCGGGATGAAATTTTTCTCCGCCGCGGCCAGTTTCGCCTCGGGGCGTCCCATCACCTGCGTGCCCTTGATATGGTTGATGAGCTGCAGCAAATCGCGCGGGGCAAGGATATCGAGGTCGCCCGCCCACGCCGCCTCCCCGCCGCAGTCGGCGGGACAGATTAAACGGTTGTCGTTGCCTGCCGCATGCATCGCCGCGGGCAGGACGCCCGCGACCGAACGGATCCCGGCATCGAGGGCCAGCTCGCCCAGCGCGACATATTCCGAAAGCTCGCCCGCGGGCAGCACCTCCATCGCCGCCAGCAGCCCCAGCGCGATCGGCAAATCGTAGTGGCTTCCCTCCTTCGCCACGTCGGCGGGGGCGAGATTGACGGTCAGACGCTTCGGCGGCAGCGCGAGGCCCAGCGCATGAAGCGCGGCGCGCACTCTTTCCTTGCTCTCCGCCACCGCCTTGTCGGGAAGGCCGACAATCGTAAAGGCAGGCAGACCGTTTGAAATCTGGACCTGCACATCGACGTTCCGAACGTCAACGCCGTGAAAAGCGACTGTGTTAATGCGCGCGACCAATTACCAATCCTCAATCCTGGATGACTGAGATTTTATGGCACATTTATTTGCTCAAGGGGAAGCTGTGATTTATTTAAACAGAGCCTGGGGCGGCCTAACAAACTGAATACCCGCCCTATTATACCGGATTAAAGCGAGAGGGATTTTTTTACAACCTCTCCCGCCGCCTGCATCTCCTGCCAACCGCCCGGCGCCTCGCAGATTCCCGCGGCAATACCATTAATTTACACTCCGTTAGTAAATATGTAAAAAATATAGGTTAATCGGCGGCCCTGCCGGATTTTACCGCCGTTAAGCCCTTATTCACTTTTCCGTCCTAAAACTGGGCATGGAAGACGGGGGGTTCTGTCATGAAGCATAATGCCGTAACCGAAGAGTTGTCCGACCGTGAACTGGCCGCGCTGCATGTGCGCTTCGTCGTGCCGATGGCTGTTGCCGCCATGCTGCGCGGCGAAGAGCCGATGGACGACGTATCCGAATACATGATCAACGACATTCTCGACAATCTGGAGCCGGATACGGCCCTCATCTGCATCGCGCTGTGCGCGCAACGGGTGGCGGCCCATGCGGCGCACACCGCCATCGGCTGCGCGGCCGCGGCGGAAGCGGACCGCATCGTCAACGAATACGGATCCGTCTGGCTCGCGCACGAAGCGGGCCGGATGGCGATGGATGATGCCGCCCTGCGCGCGCACCTGTCGCACATTCCCGAAGACATTGAATCGCTGGGCGATCTTCTGATGGCCGTCGGCGCGGAACTGACGGAGGAAACGCACGCCATCCCCGCCATCCTGTGCGACATACTGGGCGCGCAGGCGCACGTTCACCGCGAAAAAGCGGAAATCGAGCTGGAGCGCCACGGCCTGTCCGACCGCGAACTTCCCGAACTTTCGCCCGGCGCAAACGTTATCAGGTTTCCGGGAAGACGGTTTTAGTTCGAAAAATTACTCATGCGGCAATCCCAGCCACGCTAAAGGTAATTCTTCAAATTTATAGTGACAATTCACGCTGTTTATATAATCCAAAACATCTTTGTAAGCAGGGTTTTTAAACCACTCACTTAGTACATATACATACTCAACTTTTAAACCAAGATTCTTGACTAGCTTTAGGTATTGCTTTCTTTTAAAATCGCATGTCTGCAGCTTTTCATCAACGGATCCTGCTACTTGCTGGTATTTTACTTCAATAATAAACAAGGTTTCTCTGATAATGACGAGCAAGGCATCATCTGGCAGAAGCCTCTTTGATAAGACTTTTTTCCAGTCTATATCTTTTTCTTCCAGGAAATCATAAAACGCATTTTTCTTGAAACACCTTGCAACCAGTTTTCCTTTATAAAAAATTTGTTGGCCAGCCAAGCTTGGATTTTTTTTAATTTCGTATCCCGGAATCTTCTTTAAGAGGTTTTGCAGGTCTGACTTGTTCTCAAAAAATAAGCCTGTTTTTGTGTTCGCGCCGCCAACACCATCCTTTTTCATGGTAATCACTCTCTAAATTGAGATTTCTATGAAAATCTCAGGTGGCCGCAGAAAACTAAACAGCAACCTGTAATTTCTTTTGTGCGTTTGAAGTGGCTTCCTTAAGGCGTCTTAAAGAAAGATCAACAAACGCATCTTCTAACTCCACACCACAAAATTTCCGATCCATGCGGATAGCGGCTATTCCTGTGGTGCTACTGCCCGAAAACGGATCAAAGGTGAAATCGCCGGGTTTTGTTGAGGCCTCTATGCAACGCTCCACAAGAGCAATCGGTTTTTGCGTAGGATGCTTGCCATGTGTCTTTTCCCCGCCTCCGGGGGCGGTAAGTCTCCAGACGGATTTCATCTGCTTCCCACCATTGTATTTTTTCATGAGATCATAATTGAAATAATGCTTTGATTTCCCGTTTTTTGCCGCCCACAAAACTGTTTCAGTAGAATGCGTAAAATATCTGCATGCAAGATTAGGTGGCGGATTCGGCTTTTCCCAAACAATATCATTCAACAGCTTATACCCCAACTGCTGCATGGCATACCCGATAGAATAAATAACATGCATTGTTCCGGACACCCAAATTGTGCCGTTAGGCTTCAGTAACTTCTGACAACGTGACAGCCATTCAGTATTAAAGGTATGATTGAGATGAGATCCTTGAGATTTATCCCATTTCCCCTTATCAACCTTCACCATTTTTCCGGCCTGACAGGTAATGCCCCCGTTGGAAAGAAAGTAAGGGGGATCCGCGAAGATCATATCGAAGCATCCTTGAGGATACTTTGCAGAGATCATATCCATGATTTCAAGACAGTTAGCTTGATACAAATAAGCGCCATATTTTTGATCCGAAAAAGAAAGACGACTTTTTATATCTTTCGTGCCGCCATCAGAAAATCCCAGAGGACTCTTTTTATCAAGAAGACGTATGAGATCTTGTTCGAATCTGTCATTAATCACGGTTGCCATTCCTTAAGCATAGGTCACTTATAAAACCAAGTAAATCCTTGTATCCTACTTCCCCACCATCGCCCCCAAAGATTTTCCGCCGAGGATGTGGACGTGGAAATGCGGCACTTCCTGCCCGCCGTCCGCGCCTGCATTGGCGATGATGCGGAAGCCCCTGTCCGTAAGCCCGTGCGCGCCCGCGATTTGCGATACGGCGCGCCAGAAGGCCTCGATCTCCGCCGCGCTTGCGTTTGCGCCGAAATCGGCCGCGTCGCGGTATCTTCCCTTCGGGATGACGAGGATATGAACGGGCGCCTGCGGCCTTATGTCGCGGAAGGCAAGGACGTGATCGTTTTCCATCACCCTGTCGCACGGTATTTCCCCGCGCAGGATGCGGGCGAAAATGTTGGTATCGTCGTATGTCGTCGCGAATGTCATGATGGATTTCCCTTCCGGCGCAGCGCGGCCAGATACAGCAGAACGAAATAGAACATATAGAGTTCCTGCACTTCGCTGACGCGCTCGAACAGGCGGACATGCGCGGAATCAGCGACCGTATCGGCGATTTTCAGCGCGAGGACAATCCCGGCCGTAACCCCGAGAACGGCGGGCGGGTAAACCGCGGCGAAGCGCGCGGGCAACCATGACGGCCTGAATTTTTGCAGAAGCGGGATAAGAACGCCGCCCGCGATGACGCCGATTTCCAGCATGATGCGCGGCTTCTGGTCGAGCCACGCGGACGTATTATGCAGGTTCGTTTCGTTCTGGTCGTTGATGGCGGCCCAGTATTCCGGCGTGTTCCAGCGCAGGATGTGCTGGCCCCAGCTTATCTCCTCCCCCGCGACGTAAAAGGAACACAACGCGGCCAGCACGAACCATGCGGCAATCCATTTATCTGCGCGGACGGCCGAATCGAACAGCGCGCGGACGGCAACAAGGCAGGCCGCGGAAATAAGCAGAAACTGCAATATCTCGTGCGGGCCGCCTTCTGTGTGCAGGCGGGCCAGCGCCGGCACGGAAAGCGTCATCTCGAGCGCTATCTGAACCGCCAGCGCGATCAGAGGAATGTAAAGCCACCAGAGTTTATGCAACGGTTGCGTATGCATGCATGCATCATAGAAGTGGGGCAGCTCCTTTTAGTATAGGAATATAGTCCTTATACGGAAATATGGTTTTTGCTTGCATTCAGGAGTGGGGCGCCTATAGTGCCGAGCTGTTTTACCCTTTAAGGACGCGGGTGTAGCTCAGGGGTAGAGCGATACCTTGCCAAGGTATAGGTCGAGGGTTCGAATCCCTTCACCCGCTCCAGTTGCCGCTTCTGCCATGACTAATGGCCGGGGGCCTGTAGCTCAGCTGGGAGAGCGCGTCGTTCGCAATGACGAGGTCGGCGGTTCGATCCCGCCTGGGTCCACCACGCTTCGCCGAGAGGCTTCGCGTGGCGCAGCCGCGAGGAGCCTCTTGGCGAAGCGTGGTGTCCGGCGAAGCCCATAGGGCGAAGACGGACGGAAGTTGAAACTCCCGAAAACTTCGACATTGTAGGATGGGTTGAG
>JACQIJ010000072.1 GCA_016198545.1 Pseudomonadota bacterium | reverse complement strand
TTGCGCCCGGACGGCAGCCTGATCATCGTTCGGCCAAATCCGGAAGGCGGATCCTTCGAAACATACGAATGCATAACGCCTGTAAATGAACTGAAAGCCGGCGATAATTACAAGTTCGTCGTCAGGGGCCTTGAAAGCGAAGGTCCGATGGATAATCTCTACACGCCCGATGATTTTTTGTGCGCCGCTCTGAAGAAGGCCGGATTTTCGATGGGACAGACGAAGCCTCTCGATGCCCTTTCCAATGGATTGAAAACTTTCTGTAACAAAGCGCCCTTCTTGATGAATATATGCGAACTGCGCTAATTTTGCGCAATGCCATTCGATCTTATTATCTTCGACTGCGACGGCACGCTGGTGGACAGCGAGTATCTTTGCAACAGAGTCATTGCCGACATGATGGCCGAGCGCGGCTTGCCGCAATACGATGTCGAATACGTCCTCAGGAACTTTGCAGGATTGAGTGCGCCCGTCGCTTTCCGGACGATAGAAGAGCAATCAGGCCGCATCCTGCCGCCGGACATTATCGGCGAGTATGAACGGCGCGCGAACGGCGCGATGGGAGAACATCTGCGGTTCATCGATGGCGTCCCGGAAACGCTGGGCATTCTTAGCGGCAAGTACGATGTCGGCGTCGGTTCGAACGGGGAACGCAGCACGGTTTTGCTGTCTTTGCGTTACGCGGGGCTGGACCGGTTTTTTCCCGAACATGCTGTTTTTACAAAGGATATGGTCCGAAATCCGAAGCCTGCGCCGGATATCTATCTTATGGCGGCGCGTATGATGGGGGCAGACCCGCCGCGTGCGCTGGTGGTGGAGGATACGGTTGCGGGCGTTCGCGCAGGCAAGGCGGCGGGAATGACCGTCATTGGCCTGACAGCCACATATCATGATAAAAAGGGCCATGAGTCAGCTCTCCGGGCCGCTGGCGCGGATCGTGTCACAGACCGTTTTATCCACATTCCGGCGCTTGCAAATACAGAAAATATTTTTTAGAATCAGCTAGTTGCGATATAAAGACAAAATCCTTGCTTTGGAGACGGCGGATAGCTAAAGTTTCCGCGCTCCCGCAAGGGAAATGATGTAACAAAAAGGTAAGGAAAAGCGATGAGTGACATTGCCGAGCGAGTGAAGAAAATCGTGGTCGAACATCTGGGCGTCGACGAAGGTAAGGTGAAGGAAACCGCAAGCTTCATCGACGATCTGGGCGCAGACTCCCTGGACACGGTCGAGCTGGTCATGGCGTTCGAGGAAGAGTTCAGCATCGAGATTCCCGATGACGCCGCTGAAAAAATCCAGACGGTTGGCGATGCCATCAATTTCATCAAGGAAAAAGCCGCTGCCTGAGGCGCGGTCATATCTTCCGGTCGCAGCCGCCCGTAACAACGGCGGCTGTCTGATTTTATGGAGCGATGAATGAGACGCGTCGTCATTACCGGAATGGGCATTGTTTCTCCCCTCGGGCTGGGGGTGGATCATAACTGGAGACGCCTGACGGCGGGCGAAAGCGGCATCCGCAGAATAGATGAGTTTGAATGCGGCGATATAGCATCGCAGGTAGCGGGTCTTGTGCCTAAAAGCGCCGCCGCCGCGCCGCCGCCGGGCATGCTTAATCTTGATTTATTCATTCAGCCGAAGGAACAGCGGCGCATCGATCGCTTCATTGCTTATGGCATGGTGGCGGCGCAGGAGGCCGTGGAGGCTTCCGGATGGAAGCCGAAAAGCGAGGAAGATCGCTGCCGCACGGGCGTGATGATCGGATCGGGCATTGGCGGTCTTCAGACTATGTACGAAACGGCTGTTACGTTGAAAGAACAGGGGCCGCGGCGCATTTCGCCGTTCGCGCTGCCTGCCATGCTGATCAATCTCATATCCGGGCAGGTTTCCATCAAATACGGGTTTCGCGGCCCGAACCATGCCGCCGTTACGGCCTGCGCGACGGGAACTCATTCCATCGGCGATTCGGCGCGGCTGATCGCTCACGGCGATGCCGACGTAATGATAAGCGGCGGCGCGGAAGCCGCTGTCAACCGGCTGGGCGTTTCCGCCTTTGCCGCGATGCGCGCGCTTTCGACGGCCTATAACGATCGCCCCGCAGAGGCTTCCCGACCGTTCGATGAGGGGCGCGACGGTTTCGTCATTGCCGAAGGCGCAGGCGCCGTCGTTCTGGAAGAATATGGGCATGCAAAAAGCCGCGGCGCGAATATTTGCGCGGAAATCATCGGGTACGGCCTTTCCGGAGACGCTTATCACATGACAGCCCCCGCCGAAGACGGGGACGGCGGATACCGCGCCATGCAGGCTGCGCTGAAAAATGCGAGGCTCGATTCCGGCGACATCGGTTACATAAACGCCCACGGCACGTCCACGCCCGTGGGCGACGGCATAGAATGCGCGGCCATCAAGCGTTTGTTTGGCAATCACCTGGATACGCTGGCAATGTCCTCCACAAAGTCTGCCATCGGGCATTTGCTGGGTGCTGCGGGCGCGGTAGAGGCGATTTATACGGTAAAGGCGTTACAGACCGGCATTTTGCCGCCGACGCTCAATCTCGAGAACGTTTCCGAAGCCTGCCGGGGCATCGATCTTGTACCCAAGAAGGCCAAGGAAAAGAAAATCGATATCGCCCTGTCAAATTCATTTGGTTTCGGCGGCACGAACGCCAGCGTTATCTTAAAGAAGGTTTGAAATCCCCTCTTTGGGGCGGCACGGAGGTGATTTATAATCAACTCCCATGTTCTTTAACGCATTCAAGGATTTCAGCCATGCCCGTTTATAAAGCCCCGCTTGAAAATATCCGTTTTGTCCTGAACGACGTTCTGGGGGCCCATCAGGTTTCCGCGCTGCCCGGTTATGAAGAGGCGACGCCGGATGTCATCGATTCGATTCTTGAGGAAGGCGCAAAAATTTGCGAGGAAGTTCTTTTTCCGCTCAATCAAAGCGGAGACAAGGAAGGCTGCGTTCTTGAAAACGGCGTCGTGCGCACGCCGAAAGGATTCAAGGAGGCTTACCGGACATTCTCCGAAGGCGGATGGTGCGGTCTGACCTGCGATCCGCAATATGGCGGCACGGGCATGCCGCAGGTCGTCGGTACGGTCATGCAGGAAATCATCTGCTCTACGAATATGTCCTTTGGCATGTATCCCGGCCTCTCACAGGGCGCGTATGAAGCCCTGCACGTTTTCGGCACGGATGAGCAGAAACAGACATACCTGCCGAAACTGGCCAGCGGCGAATGGTCCGGCACGATGTGCCTGACGGAGCCGCATTGCGGCACGGATCTGGGGCTTATCAAGACGAAGGCCATGCCCGATTCCGACGGTTCCTATAAAATCACAGGCACGAAAATATTCATTTCCGCGGGCGAGCACGACCTGACGAAAAACATCATTCACCTTGTGCTGGCGAGGCTGCCCGACGCGCCGGAAGGGGTGAAAGGCATTTCCCTGTTCGTCGTGCCGAAATTCCTGCCGAAGGACGGCGGCGCGGGGCCGCGCAACGGCATTTCCTGCGGATCCATCGAGCACAAGATGGGCATCAAGGCTTCCTCCACCTGCGTCATGAATCTGGACGACGCGAAGGGATGGCTTGTTGGTGATCCGCACAAGGGCCTGCGCGCCATGTTCACGATGATGAACAATGCGCGCCTGGGCGTTGCCATGCAGGGTCTGGGCATTGCCGAAGCGGCATGGCAGAACGGCCTGAATTACGCGAAGGAACGTCTTCAGATGCGCGCGCTCGACGGCGCGAAGGTGCCGGACAAACCGGCGGACCCCATCATCGTTCACCCCGACGTGCGGCGCATGCTTCTGACCTGCAAGGCTTTCTGCGAAGGCGCGCGCGCGCTGTCGTACTGGGTCGGGATGAATCTGGATATTGCGCACAAGCATCCGGATGAAAAAGAGCGCGCCGCGGCGGACGATCTGGTGGCCCTTTTGACGCCTGTCATCAAGGCCTATCAGACGGACATGGGGTTCGAGGTTGCCAGCCTTGCCATGCAGATTTACGGCGGCCACGGCTATATCTGGGAACACGGGGTCGAACAATACGCCCGCGATGCGCGGATCGCCATGATTTATGAAGGCACGAACGGCATTCAGGCGCTGGATCTCGTCGGACGCAAGATGCCGGAAGGGTATGGACGCCTGCTGCGCCGCTTTTTCCACCCGGCGCAGAAATTCATCGACGACAACCAGGCGAACGCCGAACTGCAGGAATTCATTTTTCCGCTGGCCAAGGCATTCGCTAAGCTGCAACAGGCAACGGCAACCGTCGCGCAAAAGGGTCTGAAAGATCCGAACGAGGCGGGCGCGGCGTCCGTCGATTACTTACGCATGTTTGCGCTGACGGCGATGGGTTACATGTGGTGCCGTATGGTTGTCGCGGCGCAGAAGAAGCTGAAGGAAGGCGCGGGCGGGCGCGACGAGTTCTATGAAAGCAAAATCCACACGGCCCGCTTTTTCTTCACCCGCATGCTTCCGGAAGTTGATGCGCGATTCAAAGCGGTGCAGGCTGGTGCGGAGCCGCTGATGGCGATGGAGGCTGCCGCTTTTTAATGCGGGGTCATGTTGCTCTTCCATGAAACCGGCGGCTTGATTCTATCCTACGATGATGTCTCTTAAGGCTTGACGCCCCGTCTGCGTATTTTCAATAGATACAGCCACCAGCGCGCTTTTCTCATTTCGTTCAATAAAGCGAATGCTGCGGATCATGACGTCATTTGCTGCCAGACGACCAGCCAGTTTAGCCAGCGCTCCGATCTCATCCTTTACTTTGACGATAACCACATCTTCGCTGACGATTTGCCAATCAAGCCGTTTTTGAAGGGCATAGAGAGCAACTTCCGCGTTGTCGACCGTGATATTGATTATTGCCTGGGAGCCGTAATGCTCGCCCGTGATGCTGTCTATATTGACGCCGGCATTGGCCAACAGAAGGGTTGCTTCCGCTATGGTGTCTTCATCAGATCTGGCGAGGATGGTGATTTGCTTCATGCCGCTTCTTCCATGGACGCATGTTTCAGGTATTCATCTATGAATAGATCGATATGCTTTTTTGTGACATGAGGCATGGCGATAATGTGAGCAGCGCGGCCCTGCGTGG
>JACQIJ010000053.1 GCA_016198545.1 Pseudomonadota bacterium | reverse complement strand
GGTAAATATTCCTTCATTTTTGGCTCAGATACCCGGATTCACGCGGAATATCCGGGTTTTTTCATGGTTTTACGCCTGTGGACAACGGATGCAAGACATCCGCCCGCAGGGCGTTTTGGCGCTCCGTCCGGCCGCACCTCCCGCGGTAACCGGGCGCGCGCAATTCAGTCAGTCGTTTCAACAACAAACAATGAGGTAACAAGATGTCTACATCCATAGACAATGCTTTCATCAAGCAATTCGAAAGGGAAGTTCACGAATCCTTTCAGCGTCAGGGTTCCAAACTGCGGAACACGGTGCGCACGGTCAACAACGTGAACGGGTCCAGCGCCGTCTTCCAGAAGGTCGGCAAAGGCACGGCGTCAACCAAATCGACGCACGGCATGGTTCCGGTGATGAACCTGTCGCACACGGCGGTCGAGGCCGCATTGCAGGACTACTACGCCGGCGACTGGGTCGATCACCTGGACGAACTGAAGGTCAATATCGATGAACGGCAGGTCATCGCCAACGCGGGCGCTTATGCGCTGGGCCGCAAGACGGACGAGCTTATCATCAATGCTCTGGCGTCGGTGACGGGCGGGCAGGAAATCGCCGACGGCAACGTGGGCATGACGCTTTCCAAAGCCCTGCAGGGCTTTGAGACATTGGGCGCTGCGGACGTTCCGGATGACGGCGAACGCTATGCCGTTGTCGGCTTCAAGCAATGGAGCGAGTTGCTGCAGATACAGGAATTCGCCAGCGCCGACTATGTCGGCCCCGGCGAACTGCCGTTCGGCAACATGACGCAGGCCAAGCGGTGGCTGGGCATGCTGTTCATCCCGCATTCGGGATTGCCGAAGGACGCAAACGACATCCGTTCGTGCTTCTTCTATCACAGGACGGCCGTCGGGCACGCCGCCGGTTCCGACGTAAAAACGGACATCACGTGGCACGGCGACCGCGCCGCCCACTTCGTCAACAACATGATGAGCCAGGGCACGGCCCTGATCGACTCGTCGGGCGTTGTCGAGGTCAAGTGCGATGAAACGCCGGATTGATGCGCGGCGTCATCCTGAGTAAGCGAGACGAACGAAGGATCTTTCTTAACATCAAGAGGGATTCTTCGCTTCGCTCGGAGTGACAACAATTTTTTACAAGGAGAAAAACAATGGCTTTTACAGCTTCGAACCTGAGCGTGCTTGCGTACGCCAACAACTTCACCCTGTGGCACTACACCACGACCGACGATACGGCGGCCATCACGGGCGCCGGGCATTTCAACGGCGCGGTGGATATGCTGCGGGTCAACGACCTGATGATCATCAATATCGATACGGACGGCACGCCGTCGACGAAGTTCTACATCGTCACCGGCAATACCGGCAGCAGCGTGACGATCGCCGTTTACGCGTAAAGCGCGGATAAAGGCGGTCGATCTTCCTTTCCCCGCCCTCAGGCGCGCTGTTTGTCCCGATCCTCCCGGACAGGCCGTGTTCCGCCGGCGTATCGATTGGCCGGCCCCCGCTTCCTTTACGGCGGCGGGGGCCGCCTTTTGAGATCAGGCGGCGGCTGCAGATGTAGCCGGGGATATAAAGACCGGACGTTCTTTGCCGAGCTTTTTCAGTTTGAAAATGTTGGTTTCGCCGAGGAATTTTTGAATTTCGCGTTCGAGTTCGCGGCTGTCCTCATTGGCTTCAATCACAGCCTCGGCCTTTGAAATAAGCAGGCGGAGAGTTGCAACAGGCAGTCTGTAGGCGGCGCATTCGAGAGCGTCCTCAAGTGTGTCGTAGCTGTAGCTCATGGTGTTCACCTCTCGTCTTGTTGTTTACATAGATTTCTTGTTTATGACAAAAATATATTTCTATGTCAATATTTTTGTAGAAACTATTGGTTTGGCACTTTAACCCTTTGATTCAGGAGGTCTTTATGGCACTAAATGACACCGCCCTTTGCAGCCGGGCTCTCATTAGAATCGGCGCTGCGCCCATCGCGTCCTTCGACGATGGCACGGCGGAATCGGAAATCGCGGGCGCACTGTTCGCGCCGGTGCGCGACGCCTTATTATCCGCGTACGGGTGGAGTTTCGCCACCGGGCAGGTCGCCCTCAACAAGCTGGGTACGCCACCGGTCGCCGACTACGCCAACGCGTTCGGCTTGCCCAACGACTTCCTGCGCGCATTGTCCGCCGGATCGGGCGGGCGCGGGCGCGGCCTGAATTACCGCATCGCGCGCGGAAGCCTGCACACGAACGCGGACGAAGTGATGCTGACATATATATTCCGGCCCGCGGAGGAGGAATTCCCGCCCTATTTCGATGCGGCCGTCATTGCGCGCCTGGCCGCGGAGTTCACGATCCCCATCACCGAAAACACCAGCCGCGCCGAGGCGATGTTCAGGCTGGCCGAGCTGGAATACGCCCGCGCGCGCCAGATCGACGCGCAGCAGGACAGCCCCGGCCGGATCGAGGATTTCAGCCTTATCAACGCAAGGGGATGACATGACGGCATTTTCATTTATCCGCGGCGGCCCGATCAAAAAGGCCGTCGGAAACAACATGGCCAACGACGAGGCGGACGTGTTCAGCGTCAAGCGCGCCCTGTCGTCGCTGGGCCGTTTCGGGGAGGAGGGGCCCAACGGCTTCATAACCCGCGGCGCAGGGTATGTTGGAGACATGTCAGAAAAGAAAAAATAGTGCTATCTCAGCATATAACAATCTAAGATTGGAGATGGTTGTATCGGAATGCTTGGAACAATAAAAATTCTGAAAAAGATACGATAGTGGGAGGTCTTAAAAGACATCCTCTTCCTCTACCTGATTTTGATTGCAGGGGCGGCCGGTCGCTTGAAAAAAGCGCGATGGCGGGTTGAGTTTCCTTGCGGGAGAAAAAGTCGTGTGGCATAACGCAGCGCAGAGGGGGCAGGAGATGTCGTGCTGAAAGAAAACGCTAATCCATACCTGTTGCATAAAAAAGATCCGCCGGAGGAAATCCTGAAGGGCCGGCTGCGGGGCGAAAGAAGATTGCTGCCGTCTGAAAAGCCGGAAAGCGACAAGGGCGACACGTGGCATAAAAACCCGTCTCCTTTCCGCTAAGTTTCGGGGTTTTGCCAAAAAGTTCAATTTTATCAATGTGTAAGCACATTATTTTTGACATAAATATAATGATGATGTAAATATAGGCGGGTTATCCGCATTGACAAAACAAAAGGAGACAGAAGATATGAGATATGATCCGGAAACCGGCACGGTTTCGCTGAGCGCGGGCTCTCGCGTGATTCTGAAAGACGGCTCGCTCATGGATAG
>JACQIJ010000046.1 GCA_016198545.1 Pseudomonadota bacterium | reverse complement strand
TGTTCAGGACGCGCTCCACCTCCCCGCCGAAATCGGCGTGGCCGGGCGTATCTATGATATTGATCTTGTGGTCTTTCCACTTCACAGCCGTGCATTTGGCGAGGATGGTGATGCCGCGCTCGCGTTCGAGGTCGTTGCGATCCATGGCGCGTTCCGCCACCTGCTGATTGTCGCGGAACGTACCGCTCTGACGCAGGATAGCGTCAACCAGCGTCGTCTTGCCGTGGTCGACATGCGCGATAATCGCAATATTGCGGATATGAGAAGCCATCAAGTTACTCTTTCATCTTGTGTTTCGGGCGACCTATATACATATAATGACTAAAAAAAGCCAGAAAAATATGACTCGGTCGCCCTGCCATCGCCGGGGAGGCGCAAAACGCGTGAATGCGGATTTTTATTCACGGGATGAAAAACCCGCGCCGGTCATTAGAATCAGACCGTTTCCTTCAGATTCGCGGCGGCCATGCGTCCGCGGTTTTCCTGGAGTTCAAACTCCAGCTTTTGCCCTTCCATCAGAGTCTTCATGCCCGCAGCCTCAACCGCGCTGATATGCACGAAAACGTCCTTGCCGCCCCCGTCGGGGATAATGAAACCGAAACCCTTCTGAGGGTTAAACCACTTCACCGTGCCGCGCTGGGCCATAGCTCAAGACTCCTTAGTATTCAACTGTATTCCCTTCAAAAACCACCGGTCGCGGAAGCCGCAACCGATGCCTGAAATTTAATGGAAAAACGGAGGCGGCGCAAATGGATTTTTTTCGGACATCATCCTCAACCCGCAGGGTCATATGCCCCGCGGCACGATATCCAAAGCATTCTTTATGAAGGAGTTACGCTGCCGCTTCGTACTGGATCAGCGATCGCACGCGCAGACCGTTCCATGAAAAACTGTTGAGGAACACGATGTCTATCAGCGCGGCAAAACCGGTTACCGTATAGCCCGCATCGCGGCATAAATCAGCCGCCGCGGCCAGCGTACCCCCGGTGGCCACCACGTCATCAACGACAACGATCCGCCCCGTTCCTGTTTTCAATTGCAATTTAGCCGTGCCGTATTCGAGATCGTATTCCTTTTCGGCATAAGGCTGGGGCAACTTGCCTCCCTTTCGCAACATAACGAAATTCTTGTTGAGTCGCGCCGCAAGCGCCGCGGCGAAAATATAACCGCGCGCATCGATCCCGGCAAAAGCGTCTATCGCCGCCAGCTCTTCGTCCGCGAACAGCGCCGCCATATCCGTCACCGCGCGCGGAAACTGCGCCGCCAGCAGAGGCGAGATATCACGAAACAAAATACCGGGCTTCGGAAAATCGGGGGCAGTGGCAATCAGGCTGGCAAGATCGGCTGTCATATCTTCCTGATTATCATACCCGCCCGCCCCGGCCCAGTCGTTTTTCCCCTCTTTCCGGCATTATGAACATAGTGAATGCGGGCCAATCGCCCTACGCGATCCGGGCAATTTGTGGTAATATGGGACGTCATGAGTAAGGCTCCCCCAGTCCTTGAAAGGAAGGTGATTCATACCGGAACCGTCTTCATTAAAGCGGGGGAGGAGAATAGCCGCGCCTATCTGATCCAGGTTGGACAAATCCGTTCCTTCATCATACAGGACGAACGCAAGATTGAAATCGCGCAGCACGGTCCCGGCACGATCATAGGCGAAGTCTGCCTTGTGATGGATGACCCTATAAATATCAGCTACGAAGCGTTGGTCGACACGACCGTGGCCATGATCACGCGGCAGGATTTCATGAAAAAGCTTCAACGTACCGACAATATGGTCAAAACCGTTCTTGACCAGCTTGTCACCAAACTGATCGCGCAGGACAAGGAAGACATGGAGCGCGCGCTTAAAAGCGCCGATATCGACCCGGACGCGCATAAATTTGTGAGGGCCCTTGTCGAGGGGATGGCGCCGGGCAAGCGCGAGAAATACGAATCGGTTCTTCTGCCGCACATGAACCGTCTTATTCTCGCCATTCGGGATATCAAGGCAACCGAAGGAAGAATTTAACAGCATTTTTATTTTAGTTTCTGTAAAATAAAAGTCTGGGATCTTCAAAAAATCCTGAAAAATAAAGAAAAAATAAAAAAATGGTTGAAAATTTCTGTACAGCCATTATTCAATTGTTATTGCAAGAACCGGATTTACTGCGACAGCAGGAACACGTCGTTTTTGCTGTAATCCCAGAAACAGGAGTTATGAGGAAGCTATGAAAAAACTTATCGCAATCAGCTTGGTTGGAACGGCTCTTGCCCTTTCGGCATGCGCCTCCAAAGGTAAAACCACCGACTACAGCTATGAAAACGCAGCGCCGTACGCTCATGAGCGCACAGCCGGCGAAGGCACCGCTACGACAACGACGCGCGCCGACCGTGTTTTCAAATCAAGCCAGACGAAATAAGAATTCGCTTATATGCGAATGAAAAAGCCATCCGGAAACGGATGGCTTTTTTTATGGCTGCTTTCGGATTAAACTTCCGGACAGGAGGCAACCGCAGATGCTCAATGTCATAAAAATTCTTCTGTTCGTGCTTGTAAACGCTGCGGGTTTTTTTGTCAGCTCAGTCGTCATCAATCTGGCTGTGATGATGGATGTGTTCCCGAAAGTCCCGCAGGGGCCGGACATGGAATCCTTCCGTACATTGCTGATGGCCGGAAGCTTATGGGCATGGGCGGCGGCGGCGCTGGTCAGCGTCGGGTATTTCTTCGTGGAACGCTATACCCGCGCATGGCTTCTGCTGGCGCCGCTTTACGTGCCAGCCATATACACCGTCTGCGTCATGCTGTATTTCAATTTCAAACCGCTTCTTGAGCAATAGCAATCAGGACTTTTCCGGAACCGGATCCGCCGTGTCGACGTTCTTGCTGTCTTCTTTCAGGGAACTGTTTTTTTGCCCTTTGTCCGGCGTTTGAGCGGCGCCATCATTCCCTTTTTCAGGAGCTTTTTCGAGTTGATCCGTCGGCCGCCGCCCCGCTACAACCGGGTATCCGCGGCGTTCGCGCACAACGGTACGAATGGCTTCCCAGTCAAGAAGATCCGAATCCTTGCCGGCTGCGCGCAGGATAATGGACATACTGTCCTCTGATATTTCATAAGCCGGAACCTCGCCATCAACCTCCATCGCATCGGCCTGCGCCATCGTCGGGTGCACTTCGACATAAAATTCGTCATCTATCCACGCAGCCTTGATCGGCTGATCCACCACTGTCACCGACGTGCCGACGGGAACTTTCGGATATAAGGAAACGACATCCTCCGGATACATGCGGATGCAACCGCTGCTGGAACGGCGACCTATGCCATACGGCTTATTGGTGCCGTGAATGCGGTATTCCGGCCACCCGAGATACAGCGCGTGCGTACCCAGAGGATTATCCGGCCCCGGCGGTACGGATTCAGGCAGCGTCGGATCTTCCTCCCTCATCCTTTTCGTCGGCCGCCATGTCGGCCCTTCAATCCTGTCCCGGACGAAGGTTTTCCCGATGGGGGTCGCAAGCCCCTCGCGGCCTATGCCCAGCGGATACGATGCCGGCGGGTTTTCCGTGCCGTCAAAATAATAAAGCCGCATCTCCGGCAGGTTGATGACAATGCCTTCCCGTTGAACGTCAGGCAAAATATGCATGGTCGGAAAAATCAGCTTCACGCCGGCGCCTGGCAGCCACGGATCAACCCCGGGATTGGCCGCGCGCAGCTCAACAAAACCGATATCGCTGGCACGCGCCAGCTTGACAAGCGTATCCTCGTAGACCGCCTCATACTCCTTCAATTCCCCAATTGCCGCGCCTTTGTAAAACTTTTTGACGGAAGCGGCTTTCCGAGACGCCGGCGCTTTTTCCTTTGCGTCCTCACCGATCTTCTCTACGGCCGCGGCCTCCGGTTTTTTGTCAGGCTTCCTCTTGAAAAGATCAATGGCCTGCGCCGGATGCGGGGCAAGAGCAAAAAGAAAAATGCCGATGACAAGGAACTTTAACCTCACGCCGCCTTTTTCATCCTGTTCTCGAGGTTGCCTACAATTTTGTCCATGAATTCTTCCGTGGTCAGGAACTTCTGATCCTTGCTGACCAGCAGCGCAAGATCTTTCGTCATGAATCCAGCCTCGACCGTTTCGACGCAGACGCGTTCGAGGTTTTCCGCGAAGACGACGACATCCGGCGCATTGTCGAACTTGCCGCGGTATTTCAACCCTTGCGTCCAGGCGAAGATGGAGGCGATCGGGTTGGTCGATGTCTTGTTTCCCTTCTGGTACTCGCGGTAATGACGCGTCACCGTGCCGTGCGCCGCTTCGGCTTCCACGCATTTTCCGTCCGGCGTCAGCAGTACGGAGGTCATCAGGCCGAGAGACCCGAACCCCTGCGCCACGACATCGGACTGCACATCGCCGTCATAATTTTTGCAGGCCCAGACAAATCCGCCATTCGATTTGACGGCCTGCGCCACCATGTCGTCGATCAGGCGGTGTTCATACCATGATTTTTTCTTTTCGAACTGCGCTTTGAATTCTTTTTCGTAGATGCGGGCGAAGATTTCGATGAAGCGCCCGTCATACTGTTTTAAAATCGTATTCTTGGTCGACATGTACATCGGCCAGCCGCGGGCAAGAGCGTAGTTGAAGCAGGAGCGCGCAAATCCCTCGATCGATTCATCGAGGTTGTACATGCCCATCGCCACGCCGCTGCCGGGAAAATCGAACACTTCATGCTCTTCGGCGGCGCTGCCGTCGGCGGGCTCGAAACGCAGGGTCAGCTTGCCGGGCCTGTTGATCTTGAAATCAGTCGCTTTGTACTGGTCGCCGAAAGCATGACGGCCAATGACGATCGGCTGCGTCCATCCTGGAACGTAGCGGGGGATATTTTTGCAGATAATCGGTTCGCGGAAAACCGTGCCGTTCAGGATGTTGCGGATTGTGCCGTTGGGCGATTTCCACATCTTCTTCAGATTGAATTCCTTCACCCGCGCCTCATCGGGCGTGATGGTCGCGCATTTGACGCCGACGCCATACTTCTTGATCGCGTTCGCGGCCTCGACAGTCACCTTGTCATCCGTCTTGTCACGATTCTGTATCGAAAGATCGTAGTAATGCAAATCAACATCGAGATACGGCAAAATCATACGATCCCGGATCCATTGCCAGATGATTCGCGTCATTTCATCGCCATCGATTTCGATAACCGGATTCTTGACCTTGATTTTTGCCATGACTGCTCTCCCTTTAGCTGAAAACCGCCCCATCCTAGAGCAGTTTTCCAAATAGATAAAGAGACTTTGCGTAAAACGATAGCTCTATGACTCGAACACCACCGTCACGCCGTGGCGGCGGAAATAGGCCTGCATCATCTTGCGGCCCTCGCGGTTATTCTGGGCAAGGCGGCGCGGACTGAACGCCGCTTCCTTTTTACCGGCAGCAGCCATCGCGCGCTTCAGGTCGCCGATATGGATATCTATGTCCTCATTGTCGTTTTGCAGGGACACGTAAATGGCCTCTATGGCCTGCTCCATATTTAGCGCATTCGCAGTCGTCGTCATCTCATCCCTCCTCAGGCAGCTTCCTTCACTTTGTAAAAATCGCGATACCAGCTAACAAAGCGCGGTATCCCTTCCGCAACACCCGTCGCAGGATTGAATCCGAATATCTCGCACGATGCGCCGATGTCCGCATAGGTTTCACGTACGTCGCCCGGCGCCATCGGCGCCATGATCTTCTCGGCCGTCCGGCCCAGCGCCTTTTCGATCGCGGCTATAAAGTCCGTCAGGTTTTCGGCGCGGTTGTTGCCGATGTTGAATATCCTGTGCGGCGCATCGCCGATACAGTATTTGCCGCGCACGGCCGGCGGATGTTCCAACGCGCCCAGAATCCCCGCCACGCAATCGTCTATCCATGTGAAATCGCGCTTCATATCGCCGTTATTGAAAACCGTGATCGGGCGGCCTTCGATTATATCCCTCGTGAATGAAAAATAGGCCATGTCCGGCCGGCCCCACGGGCCGTAGACGGTGAAAAACCGCAAGCCCGTCGCAGGCAATCCGTACAGGTGCGAATAGGATTGCGTCATCAGTTCGCCGGCGCGCTTGGTGGCGGCATAAAGCGACAGCGGTTCGTTGACAGGATCGCCTACCGCGAAAGGCTGCTTCGTGTTGCCGCCGTAAACCGACGAACTTGAGGCATAGACAAAATGCTTCAGCCCTTCGCAGTGCCGCGCGGCTTCCAGCATCACCATCTGCCCTGTCAGGTTGCTGCGCGCGTAGTCGAAAGGATGAGACAGGGAGTGCCTCACCCCCGCCTGCGCCGCCAGATGAATGATGGCATCGACTGGACCATACTCGCTGAAAATCGCCCCCATCGCCGCCCGGTCGGCAATATCGGCATTGTAAAAGATAAACCCCTTGCGCCCTTCCAGCCGCCCCAGCCGCGCCTTTTTCAGGGCCGGGTCGTAATAGGCATTCATGTTATCGATCCCAATGACACTATTCCCTTTCGCCAGAAGGGCTTGTGTGGTATGGAAACCTATAAAACCTGCGGCGCCTGTTAATATTATTGTTGACATAAATTAATCGTCTGTGATTGTCTTACTGTATTGGATTAGCAAATAAACGGGGGAGGGACAATATTTTGCTGGAACCGGGAAAAGCATTCAATGTATGGGCGGACGGCAGCTTTTACCAGTCCACCAAGCAGGCCGGCGCAGGCATTGTTTTCAGCGACGCCGTTACGGACGAACCCCTGAAAATCTACCCCATCCCCCTTACGCACATGAATCTACGCAGTTCAACCGAGGCGGAAATCCTCGCCGCGACGTTCGCGCTGCGCCTGGCCCGTATTTTCGCGCAGGAAACAGGACGCTCCATGTCCGGATTCCGCTACGACAACCGTACTGTGGGACGGTTTTTCCTGAAAGACATGCGCCCGCACGACGCCGAAACCAATGCCCGTCTGGCAAAAATGTGCATTGCCCTGGAAGAAGAGATAAAAGAGGGCATGCCGCGCCACATTCTGCCCGCAGATGACGGCATACCGCTTTTCAAGAGAGCACATAACGCCGCGCACGAAGGATCCGCCATTGTTAACGGGAAATCCCTGCAGGGATTCAACGCCATCTTTGCAGCCAGCTCTGGAACATCAGAATATTCCACAGCCGGTACGGATGGCTCCCGCGCCCTTCAAGGTGATCCGCCCACGCAAGCCGCGCCATAGCCGGGTCCAGAAAACCCTCCTGCCTCAAGCGGCCCTCGTTAAGAAGGCTCTCCGCCCAGTCGCGCAAAGGACCCGCGAGCCATTCGCCGACAGGAACCGAAAAGCCCTGCTTCGAGCGATTGAACATATCGGCAGGAACGTATTTCTTCAGCGCCTGCCGCAGCAGCCATTTTCCCTGCCCATCCCTGATTTTCATGGACAGAGGAAGCGTCCAGACATATTCGAAAATGCGCCGGTCCAGGAGCGGCGCGCGCGCCTCCAGCGACACGGCCATCGTGGCGCGATCGACTTTTGTCAGGATATCGTTCGGCAGGTAGCAGATCGTATCGTTATAAATGAGCTGTTCCGCGAAATTCAGCCCTGCGGGTTGCCACGACGGATTGTGCAGCGGTACAGGCCGCTCCTTCGAACCGAGTACGAGATTCTCCGGACGCAGCCAGTGTCCGGCAAGCGTCGCATACGCTTCCTGCGCATCGTCCATCGCCATGAACTCCGCCGCCTTGTGCAGTTTCTCTCCGAAACGGGGGTGCTGCGGCGCAAGGCGGTTGAGCGCGCGCACAGGCATGGCGCAGAACGCGGCGCTCATAGCCTTCCGGACCGGCAGCGGCATCCAGCCGATCCGCTTCCACATCTGCGGCGCGACAAGATGACGCGTGTATCCGCCCAGCATTTCGTCGCCGCCGTCGCCGCTGAGCGCGACCGTCACATGCCGGCGCGCGAAATGCGCAACCATGTAAGTCGGGATTTGCGACGCATCGGCAAACGGTTCGTCGAACATATCGGGAATTTTTGGAATGACATCCATCGCGTCGCGCGCAGACAGGTACATTTCATGATGTTCCGTACCCAGATGCTTTGCCACGGCGCGCGCGTGTGCGGCCTCGTCGAAGCCGGCCTCATGAAAGCCGACGCAGAACGTCTTGACCGGCTGCGGCGAGAATTGCTGCATCAGCGCGACAACCGCCGTTGAATCCAGTCCGCCAGACAAAAAAGCGCCCAGCGGCACGTCCGACACCATGCGTTCGCGCACGCAGTCCTTCAGCAAGCTTTCAAAATCCGCGACGGCTTCTTCCTCATAGCGCGGCGGCGGCCTGTTTCGGGCCTGCATGACAGCCTCCGCGGGCGACCAGTAAGGCTCCATCGGAACGGATAAATCCTTTCCCGCCTTCACTTCATCCAGCTTCAGGGCCAGCCGCGTCCCCGGCAGCAACTGCCAGACCTGACCGTAGATGCTGTAGGGCGCGGAAATGAAAGCGAAGCGCATGTAAAGCGCGACCGCGCCACGATCAATTTCCGACTTGAAATCGGGATGGACGCGGAAAGCCTTGAGTTCAGAAGCGAAGACAAGGCTCTTGCCGGCCCACCCGGCATACAGGGGTTTTTTCCCAAGCCGGTCGCGCACCAGATGCAGGGTCCTTTCTTTTTTGTCCCAGAGGGCGAAGGCGAACATGCCGTTCAGCTTCTGCAGAGCAAGATTGACGCCCCAGCATTCAAATGCGGCCAGCATGACTTCCGTATCCGACCGGCCCCTGAATTTCGCGCCCTCCTGCTCAAGTTCGGCCTGCAGATCACGGTAATTGTATATCTCTCCATTGAATACGATGACATAACGACCGTCACGCGATTCCATCGGCTGATGCCCCTCGGGCGACAGATCGAGGATGGAAAGCCGCCTGTGGCCCAACAGCAGCGGCGCATCCGGATCCTGCCACAGACCTTCGCCGTCGGGCCCGCGGTGCGCCAGCGCGCGCCCCATCGCCCTGCCGATTTCATGCATGGCGGACCTATCCCTATTCTGTTCCGTGTCAAAAAAACCTAGAATTCCACACATATTGGATTAAATTGGCTTTCTTTGCTGATAATCCGCTACAATGGCTCTTATACCCCGGAAAGGCGATGCGGTGAATATAGATTTGCTTTTTACGTCGGAAGGCGAAGCAGGGCTGGTCAGCGACACGGGACTCGATCACCCTGTCGCCGGAATCATGTACGATGCGCTGACAGGCCTTCTTGCTCTTGAATTCGCCGATACCGATTCCATGGAACTGAACATACCGGTGGAACAGTCCGCAGGCGATTCCCTTCTTCACCGCCACGACCTGCATGCGGGCATTATACAAAAGGGAGTGATTGCGGATGGACGGCAGGTTCCGCTCGTCCTGATCAACGATCCCTTCGGTGGCGGGAACACGGGTGCATTCGCCGTCAGGCCGCGCAAATCCCTTGCCGCTTTTGAAAACTTCATGAAACGGTGCATATCGGGTCAACCCGTTCACCGCGCCGATCTTGGCAATGAAGACAAGGGCGGCAGCATTCTGGGCGGCATCAATCCGGCCGTTCTGGAATTCGCGCCGCATCTGGCGCGGCAGCGCACGCTGGAAGCATCGCCCCATCTGGCTCCGCAACACGCGCCGCCGGGGCTGGGCCTTGGCGGCAACGGCGGCGGCGCACAGCGCGCCCGGCAGAGTCAGCAACAGCGCCGCAACGCGCAGAGCCGCAGCGAAAACGGCGAGGAATGATCCGCATCGCCTCTTGATATTTTCTTTTTTCGTGCCAGATTGATGGCTGAAGAGGAAAGGAGAAGGTTATGTCAGAACAATCCTACATGAGCGGAAGCGGCAACCGGGAAATCGTCGAGGGGCTGAAGGCCGCACTGGCCGATACGTTCGTTCTCTATTTCAAAACGCACAGCTTCCACTGGAACGTCGAGGGTCCGCACTTCAAGCAGTTGCACGACCTGTTCATGGAACAGTACACGGAATTCTGGAACGCCACTGATGAAATAGCCGAGCGCATCCGTGCGCTGGGATCCTACGCGCCCAATGCATGGAATGAGATGTCAAAATCCACGAAACTCCAGGAAACAGGGCAGACGCCGGACGCCAAGGCGATGGTGGCGATGCTGGCGAACGACAACGAAGCGATCGTCGGCACGCTGAAGCCCCTTCTGTCCGTCGCGCAAAAACATGGCGACGAAGTTACGGCCGACCTGATGATCCAGCGCATCACGGTTCATGAAAAAGCGGCATGGATGCTGCGCAGCACGGGCAAGGCTGCGGCCTGATCCGCTAATTTCCCTGTTGCTTGCGGATGATGCGCCACTTTTCGGCGTTGCGGTTGTGTTCGTCCAGCGTCTCGGCGAACACATGGCCGCCCGTGCCGTCGGCGACGAAATAAAGATAGTCGTGCGGCTCCGGATTTAAAACGGCTTCCAGTGCGCCGCGCCCCGGATTGCAGATCGGCCCCGGTGGCAGGCCCGGGTTTTTATAGGTGTTGTAGGGCGATTCAATATCCATATCCTTCCGCAAGAGGCGCCGGCCCAGCGGCCCCATGCCGTCATCCTTCATCTTCCCTTCCGTCAGCGCATAGATCACCGTCGGGTCGGTCTGAAGCGGGATGCTCCTGCGCAGGCGGTTGATGAACACGCCCGCAATCCGCGCGCGCTCTCCCGCCGCGCCCGTTTCCTTTTCGACGATGGAGGCGAGGATGACGGCTTCGGCCCGCGTCACCAGCGGCAGATTGTCCGCGCGCCCATACCAGAGATCATCGACCGCTTCCTCCATCGCCTTTTGCATCTGCGCGATTTTATCGGCGCGGGTTTCGCCGCGTTCGTAGCTGTAGGTTTCCGGCAAAAGGGATCCTTCGGCGGGAACCGCCGTCAGCACTTCCCCTGCAAGGCCTTTTTCCGCGTTCAAAATCTGCGCGACCTGCCAGCTCGTCAGGCCTTCGCGCACGGTTATGCGCCGCTGAAAACTTTCACCTTTAGCGATTTTGCCGAGAACGGAGGACATCGGGACATGCGCGGCAAACTGATATTCCCCCGCCTTGAGCCGCGTATGATTGCCGGTAAGGCGCGCCGCCGCCTTGAAAAGCAGGGGCTCCTTTATAATCCCGGCGCTTGCGAGATTCCCGGCTATGGCCGAAACGCCCTGCCCTTTTTCAACGGCGAACATGGTTTCCTGCGCCAGCGAGCCGGGCCCGGCATATTGCTGCCATCCCCACAGGAACCCACCCGCGCCGGCCAGAACGGCCAGCGTGACAAGGAACGTCAGGAATGAGAGAACCGCGCGCATCGGAGGTATAATAACCCACGCCATGCGCAACGGCCAGAGTCCTCAGAATATCAGGCCGAGGGTGTCGGGGGAGCGCTCGGTGAATCTGTGTTAGAAGAGGAGACGGGAACCGGCAATGACTGCATAACACCATTTAACGATTCGAGCGCGTCATGCCCGGCGAGCAGCGCCGCCGCATCGAGTAAAACAGACAAGCGGCCGGAATTGACCGGCTCATACGCCGCGTTCAGGGCAGCCGTCTGCGGGCCCGGCGCGGGTTCATTCTCTTCAAAACCCCTCATTTCACGGTCGATCTTCACACCTGCATCCTGCATCAGTTTGTTCAGCCTGTCCGCTGTTTCTGCGCTTCCAGACTGGCGCAGCGCGGCCTCAACCTGTTCCAGAACAGGTGTCGCCTCGGCTATGATAAAAAGTTCATCGAGATTCAACGGTTTCATTTTTCTATCCTTGCCTTTCTTTTTTAAAATTTTGTTAAGCGGGCGTTCCGAACAAATCGTAGTCATCGGCGTCTTCGATAGCGACCGGCAGTATCCGGCCGGGCCGCGCGCCTTCTGCGCCGCGCAGATAGACCTTGCCATCGATATCGGGAGCATCCGCATAGGAGCGCGCGTCTGCCCCGCCCGCGCCGTCCGTTTCATCGATGATGCACATGACTGTCCCGCCAACCCGCGCTTTCAGTTTTGCCGCGGAAATTTCCTGCTGCGCCTCCATGAAGCGGTTCCAGCGCTCCTGCTTGACCTCTTCCGCCACCGCGCCGGGAAGGTCGTTCGCAACGGCGTCCTGCACCGGTTCGTATTTGAAGCACCCGGCACGGTCGATCTGCGCTTCCTTCAGCCAGTCGAGCAGCATTTGAAAGTCGCTTTCCGTCTCGCCGGGGAAGCCGACGATGAATGTGCTGCGCAGCGCGAGGCCGGGCGCAACTTTGCGCCACGATTTAATGCGGTCGAGCGTCTTTTCCTGGTTCGCCGGGCGGCGCATCGCTTTCAGGACGCCGGGGCTTGCGTGCTGGAACGGGATATCGAGATAGGGCAGCAGGCCGCCCGCTTCGTGCCCGTCCATCAGTTCCATCACCGCATCCACATGCGGGTACGGATAGACGTAGTGCAGCCGCACCCACGCGCCGTGATCCTTCGCCAGTTCGCCCAGTTCGCGGGCGAGATTGATGAAGCGTGCCTCCACCTTGCGGCTTTTCCACGGGCTTTGCGCATATTTGATGTCCACGCCGTAGGCCGACGTATCCTGCGAAATCACCAGAAGTTCCTTCACGCCCGAACGGAACAGCTTGTCAGCCTCCAGCAGAACATGGTGCAGCGGGCGGCTGACCAGATCGCCACGCAAAGACGGAATGATGCAGAAAGAGCAGCGGTTGTTGCAGCCTTCGGAAATTTTCAGATAGGCGTAATGCGCAGGCGTCAGCTTCAACCCCGCTTCGGGAACAAGATCGACGAACGGGTCGTGCAGCGGCGGCACGGCTTCGTGCACGTAACCGACGACCTCGTCATATTTGTGCGGGCCGGTCACGGCCATGACTTTCGGATGGACCTTCGTGATGTCTTCCGGCTTCGCGCCCATGCACCCCGTCACGATGACCCTGCCGTTCTCTTTAAGCGCATCGCCGATGGCCGAAAGCGATTCCTCCTTCGCGCTGTCGAGAAAGCCGCAGGTGTTGACGATTACCACGTCGGCGTCGGCATGGGTCGGCGAGAACGCGTACCCTTCGGAACGCAACTGCGTCATGATGCGCTCGGAATCGACCAGCGCCTTCGGGCAGCCGAGGCTGACCATGCCGATTTTCGGGGACTCCTTGATTTTGCGCGCAGGCTCGCTCATAGCCCGCGGACTATAAGGCAAAACAGCGCAAAAATCCAATTATTTCGTAAATTATCAGACCGCGATGCGGTCGCGCACCATGTAACTGTTGTAGACGAGCATCGCCCCGATCTTGCCCAGCGTCCCGCCGGTCGAGGTCAGGCCGTACGGGCTGAATGCCCGCCAGGCGATATCGTTATCGACGAGCGCGCGGGCAATCAGTTCGCCCGCCATCGCCGTCGTGGCGAGGCCGTGGCAGCCGTGACCCGCGCTGTACCACAGGCCCGGCTCCAGTTCGCCGATCTGCGGCATGGCATGGGTCGCCATGCCGTAGGAACCCGCCCACGCCTTTTCCGCCCGAACGCCCTCCAGCTGCGGGAAAACAGACAGCATATCCTCCGTCAGCATCGCCTCTATGTCGGCGGGATCGCGGAAAAACCCGCCCTTGCCGCCCCACAGGATGCGCCCGTCGGCAAGCGTACGAAAATAGCTCGGCACATGGCGGTTATCGTAAACGGCGTACGGGGCGCGGATCGCGCTTTCCATTACGCCTCTGGACAAGGGTTCTGTCACCATCATGTAGCCGCGGATCGGGATGTTGGATGCGGAAACATCTTCGTTCAGGCCCGGTTCGATATAGGCGCCGCAGGCAATGACCACCCTGCGGGCGGAGACGTTTCCGCAGGGCGTGCGTACCGTGAAATGACCGCCGCCGGGACTGCGGATGATTTCGATGACGTCCGTTCCCTCATAGACCCGCCCGCCCTTGAGTTCGACGGCGTTGGCGACGCCGTGCAGATATTGCAAGGGGTTTATGTGGAATCCTTCGGGTATGAAAGCCGCATCGTGATAGCATTCTGTTTCATAGTGCCTGCGCACCTTTTCCGGCGACCAGTATTCGGCCTTCGTGCCGCAATGCCGGTTGAGGATATCGACATATCCCTTCATTTCAACAGGATCCTCGTACCACGACGTTTCCAGAACCCCGTCGACAACCGGGCAGTCTATCCTGTAATCGCGGATGCGGGACCTGATCCGGGCCATGCCTTCGTTGGCCAGCCCGTAAAGTTTCTGCGTATGAGCAATCCCCACCTTGCGGATGATGGCATCATAAAAGGCCGAAAAGCCGATCGAAACCATGCCGCCATTGCGGCCCGACGCCCCCCAGCCGATCCGGTTTTTCTCGAGCACGATGACATTGCGGTCCCTTTCGGCAAGGCTGAGAGCGACGGACAACCCGGCCAGACCGCCGCCGATGACGACCGTCTCCGTTTCCGCATTGCCGGTGAGCGCGCGCCGTCCCGCAAGCGCCGTCATGGCCGCGTCGGCGCAATAATAGCTGATATCATAGCGTTTTCCGCGTTTTCTGCCTTTACCCCTGTTACGAAAGAACTTCATAAACACTCCGTTTTTTGTTTCAGATACAAACCGCCTTCGACCGCCGCGCCTGTAAAACCGGCGCACGCAATTCAACAACTCTGCCGGGCGCAATGCGGGCGCAAAACGCGCCGGCCCCGCCGCGGGGCTGTTCATGTCAGATGGGGCTGCTAATAGAACGACATATAAAAATGTCTCCGATAGCTACGAGACTAGCAGAAGCGCTCTCAAAAAGCCATATGGACGCCAAAATTGTTAAATTACTATTATTTATCAACTGCTTAATATTTT
>JACQIJ010000040.1 GCA_016198545.1 Pseudomonadota bacterium | reverse complement strand
GGTCGGCCCCAGCGGCGCGGGGAAATCGACGCTGTTGCAGCAGATCGGTCTGCTCGACACACCGACGGCGGGCAGCGTCGTCATCAACGGCAACGATGCCAGCCGGATGAACGATTCCGACCGCACTATTTTGCGGCGCGATTATATCGGCTTCGTTTACCAGTTTCACTACCTGCAGGCCGAATTCAGCGCGGTTGAGAACGTGATATTGCCGCAGATGATTGCCGGCAAGAAAAAACGGGAGGCGAAGGCGCGAGCGGAGAAGATTCTGACTGCGCTCGGCCTGTCGCACCGTTTCGATCACCGCCCCGCGCGCCTGTCGGGCGGGGAGCAGCAGCGCGTGGCCATCGCCCGCGCGCTTGCAAACGGGCCGAAACTCCTGCTGGCGGATGAGCCGACGGGCAATCTCGATCCAGAAACTTCGGCGGATGTCTTTGAAATCCTGGTGGAGCTGGTGCGTTCCGCAGGCATCGGCGCGCTCATCGCCACGCATAACACTGATCTTGCCATGCAAATGGACCGGGTTCTTGAGCTTAAGAACGGACGGCTGGTATCCTATTAAAGAATGATTGTCGATTCCCACTGTCATCTAAACCATAAACGCCTGCTGCATCTCGGCGGGCCGGAAGCGGTCGTTGCGAACGCGCACGCGGCGGGCGTCTTGGTGATGCTGACCATCAATTGCCGGATAAGCGACGAGTTCGACGAGATTTTGGGAATCGCGCGGCGGATCGATAGCGTCTGGTGCACGGTCGGTACGCATCCGCACGAGGCGGGGGATGAGGCCGAGAAAAAATTCACGGCGGAGGATATCGCAGCGAAGGCAAAGTCGGACCCGAAGGTCGTTGGCATCGGCGAAACAGGGCTTGATTATTATTACAAACACTCGCCGCCGGAAGATCAGCACGAAAACTTCCGCAAGCATATCCGCGCGGCGCAGGAAACGGGCCTGCCGCTTGTCATTCATGCCCGCGATGCGGATGACGACATTATGCGTATCGTGCGGGAAGAATGCAGGGGGATGAAGGTAGACGGGGTTATGCACTGCTTTTCATCCTCCCGGAAGCTGGGGGAGGAAGCGCTGGACTTCGGCTTTTACATTTCCCTATCAGGCATCGTGACCTTTAAAAACTCGACGGATTTGCAGGATTTCGTCAAAGACGTTCCGCTGGACAGGCTTCTAGTTGAGACGGATGCTCCGTACCTCGCGCCGGAGCCGCACAGGGGCAAAATCAATGAACCCGCGCTGACGGTTCATACGGCGCAAAAGGTGGCAGAACTTAAATCTGTTTCTGAAGAACAACTGGCAACCATAACAACTGAAAATTTTTTCAGTCTTTTTAGTAAAGCCAAGGGATAACCCAACCTCTCTATTGAACAAAAGGGAAACAAAAGGTTATCATCGGGATATGTTCGCGAAGCTTTCTGGCATCGTCGATTCCGTTTTAGGCAACACTGTCATCCTCGATGTCGGGGGCGTGGGGTATGAAGTGCACGCCAGTGCGCGTACTGCAGGACGGCTGCAGGGCGGGGAGCCGACATCGCTGCTGGTCGATACGCATGTCCGTGAAGATGCCATAATGTTATTCGGGTTTATCGATGCGCTGGAGCAGCAATGGTTCCGGCTCCTGTACAGCGTACAGGGCGTAGGGCCGAAGGCCGCGCTGGCTATCCTGAGCGCCTGCCCGCTGGAGCGTATCGGCTTTGCGATTGCCTCCGGGGACGCGGCGGCGTTGCGGCAGGCGGAAGGGGTCGGGCCGAAACTGGCCA
Source organism: Pseudomonadota bacterium (assembly GCA_016198545.1). Classification (GTDB taxonomy): domain Bacteria; phylum Pseudomonadota; class Alphaproteobacteria; order Micavibrionales; family Micavibrionaceae; genus JACQIJ01. The sequence continues at coordinate 628 of JACQIJ010000040.1, read as the reverse complement.
CGCGCATCGTAACGGAGTTGAAGGACAAGGTCGGGAAGATAGATATGGTCTCGCCGCAAAAGAGGAGCGCGAAAGCCTCCGCTGCGCCGTTGCCCGCGGAATCCGATATCAGCCACGATGCCGTGTCCGCTCTCGTCAATCTCGGTTATGCCCGCGCCGATGCGTTTCAGGCGGTCATCGCCGCGCGCGGCAAGGCGAATGACAATAGCGGCCTGAACGAAATCATCAAGTTGGCCCTGAAGGAACTTGCGTCATGATTCCGGCGCAGAAAAACGCTTCTCTTGAGCGCGAAAAAATAGACGGCGATGCCGACCCGGAAGCATCGCTGCGGCCGCTGAAACTGTCCGATTTCACCGGGCAGCGCGCCGTGTGCGACAATCTGCGCGTATTCATTGAAGCCGCAAAGTCGCGCCGGCAGGCGATGGATCACGTTTTATTGTACGGCCCGCCGGGATTGGGCAAGACGACGCTGGCGCAGATCATCGCGCGCGAACTGGGCGTTGGTTTCCGGGCGACGTCCGGCCCCGTTTTGGCGAAAGCGGGCGACCTTGCTGCGATTCTTACCAATCTCGAACCGCACGATGTCTTGTTTATCGATGAGATTCACCGCCTGAATACGGTGGTGGAG
>JACQIJ010000064.1 GCA_016198545.1 Pseudomonadota bacterium | reverse complement strand
GGACAGGGGCATCCCCATCGAGGAAGTCGATGCCGTTTTCGGTCGCCCCCTCGGCATGCCGAAAAGCGGCGTGTTCGGCACACTGGATTTCGTCGGCCTCGGTCTGATACCGCACGTCGTCCAGAACTTCGTCGAAATGCTCGACAAAAACGATCCGTTCCGCCGCCTTAATTACCACCGCGCAGTGGATATCGTGAATGAAATGGTAAAAGACGGACGCACAGGACGGCAGGCAAAAGGAGACAAGGGCGGCTTCTACCGCCTCGAAAAGGATGATGACGGCAAAAAACGCGCGAAGGAATCCGTGAACCTTCTGACGCAGGAATACGCTGTCTCCGAAAAACCAAAGCTGAAAGCTGCAAAAGCAGGGCTTAAAGGTCCGCGCGCCGTTCTGGAGACGAAGGACAAGCACGGCGCAATGGCGTGGGCCGTCATGCGCGATACGCTTTTGTATGCGGCAGCGCTCGTTCCCGAAATCGCCGACAGAATTCAGGACGTCGATGCCGCAATGCGCGGGGGCTTCGGGTGGGAATACGGCCCGTTCGAGATGATCGACAAGTTCGGAGTCAAATACGAAAGAGAAGAAGGACTCACCGGCGCCTACAACAAACATGCGCCTTGGAAGAAGGACGTGGCCGGCATTTCATGGTTCGTCAAGCGCGCGCAACGCGACGGATGCGTCATCCCGCCCCTCCTGCAACTGGCGAAAGACCGCTTTTTCTATAAAATTGACGAAAACGGAGACAAGCAGGCGCTGGATTTCAATTTTGAATCCGGCTACGCGTCGTATCAACCCATGCGCACGCCCAGAGGCATCGTCAGCCTCGACGACGTCAAGCGTCACAGCAAACCCCTTATCGAACGCGAATCCGCCAGCGTATGGGACATCGGCGACGGCGTACTGTGCTGCGAATTCCACTCGCTGAAAAATATGATCGACCCGTGCATCCTGCGCGTCATCAATGACACGAACAGAATGATCAGAGAGAGTCAGGGGCTTTACAAGGGACTGGTGTTTTACAACGACTACAATTATTTCTCCCCCGGCGCCAACCTGCCGCTCATCGGAGGAAAACTCTTGTGGAGCCGCAACCCGCTTAACATGATCAACGACTTGATCGTGCATCCCAATATTGGCGTCCCCGCTTATAAGACGCTGGGAATTCCGCGCTTCGCCTCAGACAAGCTACATAAGGGCGTTAACAAGGTCCTGAACCTGATCGAAAAAGGTTTTGAAACCGTAAGCTTCGAATACCGCCGCAAGGCCGGAAATGACTATATTACCGATATCGTTTATCAGGGTCAGGCGGTTCTGGATGCCCTGCACAAGGCGCCCTTCCCGTCCGTGGCCGCCCTGCACAGATTCTGCCTCGGCGGCGCATACGAGATTGCCGCCAATTGCAGCGCGATACAGGCGCACGCCGAAACCAACGCCGGCCTGCCGGAAATGGGCGTCGGCCTGAAACCCGGCTGGACCGGCCATATCAGGCTTCTCGAGCGCATAATGGATTCGCCGGAACTGGCAGGCGAAGATATTTACCAACCTGTAAGCAAAACGTTTTTAAACGTCATGGCCCCCGTCATGTCAATTTCGATGTCGGCTGCAGACGCTTTCATGAAATACTGGATGCGGCCCGACAAGGACGGCATTACGATGAATCGTAGTCGCCTGCTGACCGATGCAAAAGCGCGCGTGCTGGAACTGGCGGACGGATATGATCCGCCGAAACCGCGAACCTTCAATCTCCCCGGCAAGACTGCCTGGGCATCGCTGCAGACGGGCGCGGACGCTTTCTATCTCAAAGGGTTGGCGACGTGGTACGACCTCGAGATCGCGGATGCGGTGGGAGATACCGTCACCGGCGGCGACACGCACCGTGGAATCTCTATTCACCAGAATGATATGTATCACCGCGAGTTCGAGAACTTCCGCTCCCTGCTTGAAAACGACCATACCCTGAAGCGAATCCTTCATATGGTCGCAACGAACAAACCCCTGCGCGAAGACGAAGGGCCGGGCCGCGGCATCACCCCGCACGAAATCCGGCGGCTGCGTATGCCGGTGACGCTGCCAAAACGGCCCTTTACGGGCGAACCGCTGGAGGGCGAAGAGGAAAGCCGCCTGAAGGCATATGCGCGCCACTCATCCGTTTTCCGGTGGGCGGTGAAAAAAGCAGGCCTCGGGTAAGGACGCCCGAAACTATCTGTGAATAGAAGGCATACGCACTTGCCCCGGCCCCTGTCCGAATCGATAATGATACGGATAGGGGATATGGTCCGGTGATTCGATTTTTACGCTTTTTTCTGGTTTTTCTGTGCCTGTCTATGGGTGCATGCGGCACGAAGCGCGAAGCGTCCACGGATGGCCCGCTTCTGCCCATGCCCGCAGCATCCGCCATTCGCGATCCCGACAACGGCGAATTCATGACCGCCATTGAATCTTATGTCCGCAGCAAGAGCGGCCCCGCCCAGACGCGCTATGAATTCACGCGCATCGATTTGAACGGCGACGGACGGCGCGAAGGCATCGTCATGCTGAAGGCCCCGCACCAGTACTGGTGCGGATTTAACGGTTGCCCAATGGCCGTTTTTTCCGCCGGCAACGACGGCTTTCGCCTGATATCGGAGATATCGCCCGTGCGCGGCCCCCTGATCGTCAGCGAAGCGAAAAGCCGGGGCTGGCGCGATATTATCGTCCGCGTGTCCGGACGCACGGCATGGGAAACCAAGGATGTGGCGCTGCGCTTTAACGGCCGCTCATACCCCCCGGCTCCGGCAATGCAGCCGCCGATCCGCATAGCCGGCAACGCCATTCAGGGCACCAGGATTTTCCCGTAAAATTATTCCTGTTTATCGGCGGCGCGCTTGCGCGGTCCTGCATACGATCCCTCCTTCGATCTGCGCCGGCATGGCCCGCGATACGGGCCAACGCTGATGAACTTACGGGGGTTATTGAGGACGTGCATAATGCGAACATAGATATCCTTTGCGGAAAATGGACGGCACAGAAACTCCGTCACCCCGGCATCCCGCGCCTCGACGACAAGCTGAATCGACGTAAGACTTACAAGCAGGATGACCGGAACGGAAAAATTGGGCGATTCCACGCTGCGCAGCAGGCGCGTAAAGCGCGGCCCGCTCATTGACGTTCCCTCCCAGCCGGCAAGCACAACAT
>JACQIJ010000057.1 GCA_016198545.1 Pseudomonadota bacterium | reverse complement strand
CGGTAGCAAAAGTCATGGGGCTTTCGTCCGGGCGCAACCAGTGCACGCCCGACCTGATGCCCGCAGACATCCTCGGCTCCGAAGTTCTGGAAGAAGAAGGCGGCAGGCGCAGCTTCCGCTTTATCAAGGGGCCTGTTTTTGCGCAATTCCTGATGGTTGATGAAATCAACCGCGCCAGCCCGCGTACGCAATCCGCCCTGTTGCAGGCGATGCAGGAAAAAACCGTGACGGTCAGCGGCCATCACCACAGCCTGCCGGATCCGTTTCACGTCCTCGCCACGCAAAACCCGATTGAACAGGAAGGAACATATCCCCTTCCCGAAGCGCAGCTTGACCGTTTTCTGATGCAGATCGACGTCGATTACCCGGACGAAGCGGCAGAGCGCGAAGTCATCCTTGTCACCACCACGAACCGCGAGAGCGCGGCGAAAGCCGTTCTGAACGCGGAAGGCTTGGCCGGCATCCAATCGCTTGTGCGCGACATGCCCGTCGGCGAAAGCGTCATCAATGCCATTCTGAGACTGGTGCGCAGCGCGCGCCCCGGCCCCGATGCGCCCGAAATCGTCAATAAATACGTGATATGGCCGCCGGGTCCGCGCGCCTCGCAAAACCTGATGCTGGCCTGCCGGGCAAAGGCCCTGCTGGAAGGAAGGGAGGCCCCTTCCGCCGACGACGTCATCGATCTGGCCGAACCGATCATGAAGCACCGCATGGCCCTTAACTACCAGGCGCGCGCAGATGGTATTTTTCTGAAAGGCCTGATCGCGGAACTGACGAAAAAATTATGATTTTTCCTTTCCTGAGATCCCGCGCCCATGAAGAAGCAGCAGCCCTGCCCGACCTGATAGCGCATGCGGAAAAAGCCGCAAAGTCGGTTCTGACCGGGGACCACCGCCAGCGCAAACCGGGATCCGGAGAAAAATTCTGGCAGTTCCGGGAATACATGCCCGGCGACCGGCCGCAGGACATCGACTGGCGGCAATCGGCGCGCGGCGACCGCATCTTCGTCCGCCAGAAGGAATGGCAGACCGCGCAGACATCCCTGTTCTGGTGCGCATCGGGACCGGGAATGAGTTATTCATCGCGCACAAACATTCCACCCAAGAGGGAAACGGCGCTCGTCCTGGCCCTTTCATTGTCTATTTTGATGAACCGCGGCGGCGAAGTGACGGGGCCTTTGCAGGCAAGCGCGCAGACAGGACGCACGGACCTGTCCCTGCAAAAAATGGGGTATGCCTTGATTGAAACAAAGCCCGCCGACCTTCCCTCTGCCGATATAAAAATAAGGCGCGACGCCAATGCTGTTCTGTGCGGCGATTTTCTGGAACGGCCGGAACTTATTGAACGATCCTTTACCGCGATCGCGTCGCAAACCGAAAACGGTATCGTTTTTCAGGTGCTCGACCCGGCGGAACTGACTCTCCCCTTTTCAGGCAATGTTATCTTCGCCCCGCCCGAACACGGGGACAGGCATCACATCATCAGCGTTGAATCCGTGCGCTCCGCTTACCGCAAGAAGATTGAAGACCACCTGCAATCGCTTCGGGATATCTGCCGTAAGCTTCAGTGGCCCCTTATTCTTCATACTACAGACAGACCCGTCAGGGAAACGCTGGCCGCCGTATGGAGAGAATTCAAGCCGGAAGGCGGGCTGGTTGCATGACAATTTTTCCGGCAGCCCTGACGTTCCTGAATCCGTGGATACTGGCCGCGACGGCTTTTTTGCCTGCGCTGTGGTTCCTGCTGCGCGTGACGCCACCCGCGCCGCGCCTTATAAAATTCCCGCCGGCGCGGTTTCTCGCCGGCCTTATCCCGGACGACCATGAATCCGCACATACGCCCTGGTGGATCCTGCTGATGCGCCTTTTGGCGGCAGCACTGATAATTGTCGCGCTGGCCCAGCCCGTCATGAATCCGTCCGAAACATTTCAGGGAAAGGGACCGCTGCGAATCGTCATCGACAACGGATGGGCCTCGGCCCAGACGTGGGACCTGCAAAGCGCCGAAATGGAAACGCTGGTAAAACAAGCCGGACGCCAGAAGCGCGAGGTTTACATTCTGACGACAGCCCCGGAGCCTGGAAAAGACGCCCCCTTTGAAACGGGCCCCCTGCCGCAGGGGCGGGCAGAGTCCATCCTGAACGGCATCAAACCGCAACCTTGGCCCGCCTCATACGAGGCCGCCGCAAAATCGGCAAAAAAACAAAATGAATCCGCCGCCATTGATTCCGTCTTCCTGTCGCACGGACTAAAGGATGGAAAACCCGACGATCTTTTTCAAACCCTGCAAAATCAGGGGGAGCTCCTCATCGTTCGCCCTGAATCACGCCGCTTGCCCGTACTTCTGCGACCGCTGAAGAAGGGGGATGCCCAGACAGGGGCAATCATAAAGTTCCCGCCGGAAGCCGGAACCGGCCTTCCCCTGACGGCGCAGGCTATCGGCGCAGACGGTCGTATCATTGAATCGAAAACAGAAACGGTAAAGGATGCCACGCGCCCCCTCGAATTTATTTTCGATCTCCCCCCCCTCCTGCGCAGCAATATCAGGCAAATCAGGGTTTCCGGGCAACGCGGCGCGGGAGGCGTCCTTCTGCTCGACGACCCGGGCGGCCGGAAAACGGTCGGCATCGTTACGTCCGGAAGCCAGGGCGAGGAAAAACCTCTGATCGAAAACAGTTATTATCTACGCCGCGCGCTAGAGCCCTACGCCGACATTCACACCGGCCCTATAAGCGATATTCTCAAGCAAAAGCCATCGGTCGTGATTTTGCCCGATATCGGCGCCATGCCTTCCGACGATTTGCAGGCGCTCGATTCCTGGGTCAGCGCCGGAGGATTGCTGCTGCGTTTCGCCGGGCCGAATATGACACAGGCGGACAACTTTCTGACGCCCGTTCCCCTGTTGAAAGGCGGACGCGCGATGGACGGCGGCCTGACATGGGAAAAACCGGCAAAACTGAAGCCTTTCAATGAAAAAAGCCCCTATTACGACCTGAACGCCGATGAATCCATAACCGTCAGCCGTCAGTTGCTGGCGGAACCCGTCCCCGGCATCGAGGAAAAGACATGGGCTTCGCTCGAGGACGGGACGCCCCTCATCACAGCCGCGGAAAAAGATCGCGGCATGCTCGTCATGGTGCATACGACTGCCACCCCGATCTGGTCCGACCTGGCGTTGTCGGGTCTATTCATCAAGCTTCTTCAGCGCACGGTCACGCTTGCCGGCCGCAGCGCGACGATGGATTCCGCGATCGGCGTATTGCAGCCGCAACTCGTCATGGACGGGTTTGGCTCTCTCTCTCATCCCGGAGGTTCGGCACAACCCATAAACGCCCTGGATTTTCAAACCGCCGTTCCATCCTCAATTCATCCGCCCGGCCTGTACGGGCGGGCGGGATATCAAAGGTCCCTGAATTTGGGAGACAGAGTCGCTTTTCCAGATACGCTCGGAAATGCGCCGTCCGGCGTCCGGGAAAACGTTTACAACGATACGCGCGAGACGGAACTGAAGCCCTATATACTTGGAGCCGCAGCAGCTCTGTTTATCCTCGACTGGCTGATTATGATAGCCCTGCAGGCAGGATTGTACGGCGGCATCCGCTGGATCCGCAGGCCCGTCGCAGCCGCGATTTTGACTTGCGCCCTTTTTCTTTTCCATCCGAATCCGGCCGCAGCAGAAACTGTCGATGATTCAATTCGTTATGCGGGCGAACTGCATCTGGCCTATGTTCCATCGGGCGTCGCTTTCCTGGATCAGACAACGAGGGCCGGCCTTGAAACCCTGTCCGAAATCCTGGCGCAGCGCACTTCCGTCGAACCCGCGGGCATCGTCGCCGTCGACCCCGCACAGGACGACCTGTCCTTCTTCCCTCTTATATATTGGCCTGTTTACAATGATGCGTCCGATCTTTCGCCGCAGGCGCTGCGAAACCTGCAATATTACCTGGATCACGGCGGCACCATCCTGTTCGACACCCGCGACAAGAACACCGCGCCATCGCCGGAAACAGGCATATCCGGGGACAATACGGCGGCTCTGCGCCGCATGACGGCGGGGCTTGATGTGCCGCCTCTTATCCCCATCCCCGAAAATCATGTCATAAGCAAGTCCTTCTACCTTCTACATGGCTTTCCGGATATTCACGACAGCGGATCCATCTGGGTTGAGGAAAACAGCGTATCCGGGCGTGACGGCGTGTCGTCCGTGATTGTCGCCAATAACGACTGGGCCTCCGCATGGGCCGGCGGAGGCGGCAGCAACTACAGCCAGGAAATGGCCTTGCGGTTCGGCGTCAATCTCGTCATGTATGCGCTGACAGGAAACTACAAGGCGGATCAGGTGCACCTTCCTCATATTCTGGAGAGACTGGGACAATGAACGCGGCCCTTAGCATAGATTTCGCGCCGATCCTTCCCCCCGCCGCCCTGTATGCGCTGGCAGCGGGGATTTTTTTATGCCTTGCGCTATCGGCTCTTTTCTACCGGCGCGCGCTCATCGTCCGCGCCATTTGCGCGGCTATATTCTTTCTTGCCTTCATGAACCCTTCTCTTGTCGAAGAGCAGCGGCGGCCCGTAAAGGACGTCGTCGCCATCATCGTCGATAGATCCCCGAGCCAGGCATACGGGGAAAGAACGGAAAAAACGGAAAAAACCCTCGCCTACCTGAAAGAAAGACTGGAGAAAAACCCGGGAATCGAAATGCGCATTGCGGACAACGCGGCTCATGCGACGGATGAGGAAACGATTCTTTTTGAAAAAGCGGACGCGATCCTTTCCGATGTCCCCCTGAACCGCAGGGCAGGTGTTATTTTCCTGACGGACGGCCAGGTTCACGACGTACCGCGCGACAAACAACGCATCGTTGATTACGGCCCGATCCATACAGTCCTCTCAGGGGAAAGAAACGAACATGACAGGCAGCTTGAAATACGCGAGGCCCCGCTTTACGGCATTGTCGGGCAGCAGGTCGCCATCCGTTACCGCATCGCCGACAGCGGTGAAAATCCATCAGGAAAATACGCAACCGTACTTCTGAAGCAGGACAATGAACGTCCTCTGATGGAAAACGTTCCTGTCAATCAGGACATGACCTTCTCGGTAACAATCGACCACGCGGGCCAGAATATTTTTGAGCTGGAAGTCTCCGGCGACGAAAGCGAAATAACATTGGCAAACAATCGCGTTCCCCTCGTCATCAACGGCGTCCGTGACCGCATGCGCGTTCTGCTCGTTTCCGGCCAGCCGCATACTGGCGGGCGTACATGGCGCGACATGCTGACATCCGATCCCGCGGTTGATCTCGTTCACTTCACGATCTTGCGCGAACCGAACAAGCTCGATGCGACCCCCCAAAACGAACTGGCGCTGATAGCATTTCCGTTTCAGGAGCTGTTTGAAACCAAGCTTTATGATTTCGACCTGATTATTTTCGACCAGTACCGCCTGAACCGCATCCTGCCCAATTACTATTTCGGCAATATCGCCCGTTACGTCCGCGATGGCGGAGCGCTGCTTGAGGCCAGCGGACCGTCATACATAACCGATGAGTCGATATACACCACGGACCTTGAGCAAATTCTTCCGGCGCACCCCGCGGGGCAAATCGTCGAGCGGCCCTTCAAACCTCTCCTGACGGAAAAAGGACGGCGTCACCCTGTAACCCGGGATTTGCGCTGGCCCGGAGAAAAAGACGGCGTGCCGGGCTGGGGAAGCTGGCTGCGGCAGGTTTCCGTCGCCCCCAAGAGCGGTTATACGCTGATGTCGGGATTTGACGACTTACCCCTTCTCATGCTCGATCATGTCGGCAAGGGCCGCGTGGCCCAGCTTGCCAGCGACCAGATATGGCTGTGGTACAGGGGATATGAAGGCGGCGGGCCGCAAGCGGAGCTTTTACGCCGCCTTGCCCACTGGCTGATGAAAGAGCCTGAACTGGAAGAAAACGCCCTCGACGCCCGCATCGCGGGAGGCATGCTGGAGATCAGCCGCCGATCCTTGGCCGACCAGACCATGAGCGTTACGGTGACGGCGCCCGATTCATCCACGCAAACCATCGAACTTCAGCCCGGCAGCGACGGATCCCTCGAAGCCTCCCTGCCCGTGACCCAGACGGGAGTATATACCGTCAGCGACGGTTCGCAGACCCGATTTGCCATTTCCGGATCCCTCAACCCACGGGAAATGCAGGGCGTTATCACGGCAACGGAAAAAATGGCCCCCGTTGCGCAGGCATCGGGCGGCGCCATTATTTGGGCCGCCGACGCGCCGCATCCCGGCCTGCGCTTTCTTCCGCCGGGCAGAAACTATGGCGGACGCGACTGGCTGGGCCTGCGCCGCAACGGCAGTTACGATGTCGCCGGAATCAAGATGATTCCTTTTTTTCCTGAATGGCTTTACGTTATTGTCCTGCTGGCCCTTGCGGCCGGCGCATGGTGGCATGAAGGAAGAAAGCCGAAGGGCCGCTGAAATGTAAAAATCAGGCGGCCTTGCGCCTGCCCTGCAAAACGTCTTTTATGGTCTCGGACAGAGTGCGGCTATCGGTCGGCTTGCGCAAAAACGCATCTATGGAGGCCTCTCTGTCGTTCATCGCGTCAACCATCTTTTCCTTGCTGTATCCGGACAGAAGGATGATGGGAATATCGCCCCCCCCCTTTCTCATTTCCTTTGCCATTTCAAGGCCGGTCATTCCCGGCATAAGATGGTCGGAAAGGATGACATCGTAATACCCGGGATTTTTGCGCAGAATATCAAGCGCATCCGATCCGGAAACGCATTCCTGCGCCTCGCAGCCGATGCGTTCCAGCATCTGCAACATCATGCCGCGCACCGCCGCCTCGTCTTCGACAAGGAGAACTTTTGCGCCGCCAATGCCGTTCTCTTTAGTGTCGGCAACTCCTGCCCTGCCGCGGGATTCCTCCGCGCGCACCTCAATAGCCGGAAAGTATAATTCAAAGCACGTTCCCTTTCCGGGACAGCTTTTCACGATAATGGCCCCCTGGTGACCGGCAATCATCCCGTGCACCGTGGAAAGACCCAGCCCCGTGCCACGATCCATATCCTTGGTGGTAAAGAAAGGATCGAAAATATGCTCCATGACATCGCGGGTCATGCCGCAACCGTTGTCAATGACGCGCACGCGAACATAATCGCTGTTCCGCCCGACATGTCCGATTAAAACCATTGTTTCGTTTCCATTTGCGCCATGAAATCTGCTTTCCGGCGCATAATTCGCCTCTGGTACGGAATCGGATGTTATCGACCCGGGCGTTACTTCCACTCCCGCAACCCTGTCGATGTGGATGGCAAGGATTCCCTCTTCACTCTCCATCGCATCGCGCGCGTTGACGCACAGATTCATCAAAACCTGGCTGATTTGCGATGAGTTGGCGCTGATTGAGGAATCACTCGTATTAACCTGAATATCGAGCGTAATCGTTGGCGGTATTGTTGCCCGCAATATATTTGCCGTCTCGTTCACCGCTTCGGAAAGGATCAGAACATCGCGCGCGCTTTCTTTCCGGCGTGAAAAGGTCAGTATTTGCTCTACAAGCTTCTTGGCCTGCATTCCGCCGCTCATGATCTGCTGCGCGAATTTGTGCTGCTTGGACGCCGGATCCAGATCTTCGGTCAAAAACTCCGCATAGCCAAGCATCGATGCCAGTATATTGTTAAAATCATGCGCAATACCGCCGGCAAGCCTGCCGATTGCCTCCATCTTCTGGGCCTGAAAAAATTGCTTCTGCAAATCGTCTTTTTCCTTCTCCGCCTTTTTGCGATCGGAGATATCGCGCGCCGTACCGATCAGGCCTCCGTCGGGAAGAAGGGTAAGCGACATCTCGGCAAATATAACCTTGCCGTCCGCCCGCTTCAGCGGCGCCTCCCCTTTCCAGTGCTTGTTCTTGCGCAAGAGCGGCATCACCTTCTGATGTATTTCCTCGCGCCCCTGCGGCGTATAGAGATTTTCCCACGGCTTTCCGACATAATCGCCGATGCTTTCTCCTGGAATCGCATGAAGATCCATCAATGCCCTGTTTATATAGCTCAACCTGCCCTCCCGGTCGACCAGCCCGATACCGTCGCCTGCGGCCTCTATCGCCGCCAGCCGCCTGTTTGACGTCGTAATCGTTTCTATCATTTCCGAATAATCGCGCAGAACCCAGACCCATCCGCCATCCTCCAGATGCGTCATCGCCATGTCCTGGATGAACTCCGAACCGTCGCGGCGCAATCCCCGGCAATGTCCCGCCCAGTAGCCATTTATTTTCAGGATGGGCAGCACTTCGGTCTCCATCCACGATTTTTGCTCCTCCGTGTAGAGCATATGCCACGCCCGGCCGGACAAATCCCCGACATTTTCGTATCCGTGATACAGAGCCAGCGCCTTGTTGGCGAAACGGATTTTTCCATCGGCGTCAGTGATGCCGATGCCGTCCTTGGCGGATTCTACCGCGGCCATGCGGGGGCGCAGCATGCTTGTCATGGCTTCATTTTCTCGGGATATTTTTTCAAGGTTTTCAATTTTTGAAAACAGCATCCCCACCAGCCCGAGGCCTGAAATACCCATAAGCGCAATGTAGAAAAAAAGCCAGGCATGCTGGCGGGGAGACATCTCATACCCCCCGCCCGCCGCGAGCATTTCCTTTATTTCATTGTTTTCTTCTATGATAGTGGATGCGCTGAACGTGCCGGCAACGCAAAAGATGATAATGACGACTACAGTCAGAAACGTTTCCCATTTGACCGAACGCAAGCCCCGCATGCCCTTCAAAGCCCCGCTTCCTGCGCTTTCAGCGCAGCCTGCGTACGGTTCTGCACGTTCAGCTTCCGGCATATGCTGCGCACATGCAGCTTTACCGTCACGATCTGGAGATCAAGCGCGCGCGCTATCTCCTTGTTCTGGACCCCTTGCCGCAAATAAGACAAAACCTCGCGCTCCCGCGGGGTCAGGCTAAAGGAATTTCCCGCCTGATAGTTTTCCTGCGCCCTGCCCGCCATGCCGCCAAGGGGCGACTTTGCGCTGCTCGCGCCGTGATAATGGGACGGCATGATTTCATTGGTATTATGATCCCGCGCAATGTAGATCTTGCCGTCAATGATTTCTCTTATGCCGCTTACAAGAGCCTTTCCTGACATCGTCTTGGGAAAATACCCGGCCGCACCAAGGGAAAGCGCCTGCTCAACATCTTCCTTCTCGGCAAGACCCGAGATGATGGCCACGGGCACATCGGGATGCCGGGTTTTGATTTTCACGAGCCCCTGCAATCCATCCATACCGGGCATCCTCATGTCCAGAAGGATAAGATCGAAAACGGCATCTCCCGCAGCCATGACTTCCATCAGTTCATGCACATCGCGCGCCAGCGCAACCGTGGCATCCGGCTCCGCGCGTTCTATGTATTGAACCAGCGCATCCCTGAAAAGACTGTGATCATCGGCAAGAAGCAACCTCATGGATACCCTCTATAACTGTCTTCCCTGGCAGTTAAAAAACTGCCCCCTTATCGACAGCTTAGCAGGACATGGTTTATAAACCCTTAGTATAGTGCAGTCGTATGTTTGATCCTATAACCATCTGAAAAAACTAATCTTTTTTCGTCACATGAATAGGGGCATTAAAGCTTTTCTGAACATCGCGGAGTTTTATACGGTAAATATAGGTCCCCTCCAGTACGCGCTGCACATAGTTTCGGGTTTCGCCAATGGGAATCATCTCGATCCAATCCGTCATATCGACGGCGTTGCTGCGCGGATCGCCGAATATACCGATCCACTGATCCACCCGGCCCGGTCCTGCATTGTACGCCGCAAGCGCAAGCGCGTAGGAACCGTCGAACCTGTCCAGAACCTGTTTCAGGTAAAGGGTTCCCAGCCGGATATTGTGATCGGGGTTGGAAATCAGCATGTCCGTGCTGTGCGAAATCCCGTTTTTGCGCGCAACGCCCTTTGCCGTAGCAGGCATCAGCTGCATCAGGCCGCGCGCGCCGGCAGGACTGACGGCGGCGTAATCGAACGCGCTTTCCTGCCGGATAAGGGCATGAACGAGCGCCCACTCAAGATCAACCCTTTTCATGCTGGTCAGCATCGTCGGGTAGGCCTGATCCATCAGAAGAATGCCTTTCTGCAATCCCTTCTTCGCAATTCGCACGGCATTGTGGCGGTGATTCAGTTCCGTCGCCAGTTCGGCCACCAGCAAATAATCCTCAGGCGTTTTTACGTCTTCGGCCAGAGCATCCAGAAAGGCCGAAGTATCGTCGCGGAAATCCGCCTTGCTCAGAATCTTGGCCATCTGAACCATCTCTAGCGCATCGAATTTCGTCTGACCGGCCAATGTCTTTTCGGGGGGAAGCTGCTGCGGCGGCTTGTAGGCATCCTCCAGCTTTGCGATCGCCATCTGGCCGTAAAACGCTATCTGGTAACGCGCAGCCGTCCGATACCATTGACGTGCTATATCGGGATGACCCAATGCCTCGCTGGCGCGACCGGCCCAGTATGCGCCGCGGGATCGGCTGATCGGCGTTGTCGTTTTGTGATACAGGGATTCGAACCGTTCGAAAGCGCGTTCCGGCTTTTTTATTTTCAACGCCAGCCAGCCCGCGAGAAACTCCGCCTCAGCGAAGGAAACGCCTTCTTCCTGTTGGTGCTTGTCCAGTAAAAGATAGGCGCTTTCGAACCGCCCTTTTTCCATCAGGCGGCGCGCCAGAATATGCCTTTCCTGCCACCATTCGTCCGGATTCGGAATGATGGCGGCGGACGGCATGTTGTGCAGGATTTCAATGGCTCCGAAATCCTTGTTGTTACGCCTGCGCCAGCGCAGCCGCTCCAACAACAAGCCGGGGTCGTCCTGCAACTGCGGCGGCACGCGGGAAATCAGCGTATCGACGTTGCCGCCGCCCTGCGCCAACGCGATGCGCGCCTCAGCCAGATCCGGATAACCGCGCCCCAGAACGCGGGCCAGCCCGCGCGCATTCGTGTATTGCTTCAGCATCAGCGTATAGCCAAAACGCGCAATATGACTTTCCTTCGTCATCAACCCGCCGTAACGGCCGTAAAAATGCCGCTGCTGATCCGGGGTCAGGGATGTTTTGCGCCACCATGCGTCTATCACGGCAGCAGCCCTGTCCTTCGCCCCCTTCTTAAGCAGGGCGGCCATGTACCTGTCCATGCCGTCGGGCGTCAGAGGTGGATAAGAATCGTACCACACGATCACATCAACATCGGGCAAATTGTCCGGCATGGCTTTTTCCGCGGCCAGGCGCATCGCGCCTGTTTTCGGCCAGCCGGGATTCTGGCGGATGAAAGCGGAAATGCGGTTAAACTGCACGGGCCCGCCGCCCTTCGTATAATAAAGCCAGTAATAGACCTTTGCCGCCAGCGGATCCTTCGTGCGGGCAATAATGCCTTCGGCTTTTTGCCACTGCCGCTTTTTGATGGCCAGCAGGGCTTCGTGTACGGCCCCCCTGTCCGCGCCGGACATCAGAGCGGAAGACGCATGACCCCCGTCCTGCGCATAACCGCCTGAACCGGCTGCGAAAAGCAGCAGGAGAAAGGCCAGCGCGGCAGTTAGAGCCACTTTCTTGCGCAACCGCCCCTTTGCATGTAAAGTCGGGCACGGATTTTTATTTTTTTCAAGGAGATAAACATCATGATGCTGCGCGGATCCATCACGGCCATCATCACCCCGTTCCGTAATGGGGAACTGGACAAAAAAGCGTTCGACAACCTGCTGGAATGGCAGGTTTCGCAGGGCAGCCACGGCATTGTGGCATGCGGCACGACCGGAGAATCCCCTACGCTGACGCCCGATGAACATGACTACATTGTCAGGCGCAGCATCGAAGCGGTCAAGGGCCGCATCCCGGTTATTGCGGGCACGGGCACGAATTCCACAGCAAAAACGCTCGAACTGACTCAAAAGGCAAAGGAAATGGGCGCGGACGCCGCCCTGATCGTCGCCCCCTACTATAACAAGCCGACGCAGGAAGGGCTGTATGCCCATTACAGAACGGTAGCCGAAGCGGTAAACATTCCCGTCATCCTTTACAACATCCCCGGCCGCAGCGTCGTCGACATCAAAACCGAAACCATGACGCGTCTGGCGAAAATAAAAAACATCGTCGGCGTGAAGGATGCGACGGGAAACCTGCAGCGCCCGAAAGAGGTTCTGGAGCAGATCGGCCCGGATTTCATCCAGTTGTCCGGCGATGACGCGACGACTTACGATTTCCTGGCGGCCGGCGGCCACGGCGCCATTTCCGTGACATCCGATATAGCCCCCGGCCCCTGCGCGCAGATGCACAATCTGTGGCGCGAAGGAAAGAAGAACGAGGCGGGCGCCGTTAATGAACGCCTGATGCCGTTGCACAAGGGGCTTTTCTGCGAAACCTCGCCCGCGCCGGTCAAATACGGCCTCAGCCTGCTTGGTCTTTGCGCCGATGAGGTGCGCCTGCCGTTGGTTTCCGCCAGCGCCGCCGCACGAAAAACAGTCGCGGAGGCGATGGAAAAAGCAGGCATAACCCTGAAACGGGCTGCCTGACTTCCTACCGATGCGCGCACATGGCGAAAAAAAAGGACAAAAAATCAGGGCTGCTTTCAAAGGACGTTACGGTTGCGGAAAACCGCCGCGCGCGCTTCGACTACCATCTTGAAGAACGGTACGCGGCCGGTCTGGCCCTGACCGGCACGGAAGTCAAATCGCTGCGCCACGGGCAATGCAGCCTGAATGAATCCTACGTCGACGTACGGCGCGGAGAAGCATGGCTTATCAATTCCCACATCCCCGAATACGCGCCCGCGGGCGCGCACCTGCAACATGAGCCGAAGCGTCTGCGAAAACTGCTGATGAAAAAAAAGGAAATCGACCGCCTGATCGGTGCTGTGACGCGGGAGGGATACACCGTCGTGCCGACGAAGCTGTATTTCAACGGCCGCGGCATCGCCAAGCTGGAGATCGCTCTGGCCAAAGGCAAGCAGGCGCACGACAAGCGTGAAACCATGAAAAAACGCGACTGGCAACGCGACAGGGCGCGGATCATGAAGGAACGTGGATAGCTCAATACGGCGCAGCGCCGGGCAGCGCGGGGGAATAATGGATTGCGCCGTTTTCATTCTCGTAAACTTCAAGCGCTCTGGCAGCCGCGCGCATCGCCTCCTTTTGACTCGTAAATTTTCGATCCAGCTCCCGCATTTTATCACGAACGTATTCTTCCGCTGTCTGCTTGATGCGTTTTTCATTTTCTGCGTTCTTCTGATCCGGCGGCAGGGAATCCCATTCCATTTGCGCGGCCATCATCGCCAATCCATTATAAAGCCCCCTGTCCCACTGTTCATTCGTTGGATCATCCCTTTCCTGTTTATCGATGTAACGCAGAATCTGGATTCTGGTGGCGCATATCGTGACGTCTCTTTGCCCTTCCATAGGGGGAAGCTCCATCCGGATGACAGGGAAAATCCCGGATAACGGTTTTTCACGATTCAAAACCAAAAATTCCTCCAGACTGTCGTTGGCTTCCAGAACGAGTCCGGAGCATTCGTGTTCCAGCCCCATAAACCGGCCATATTCTTGGGCCGCTTGTGCAGATTCTCCTGCATCTTCCGCAAAAACAGCGCTTACAGGCACGGTGGCGACGCCTACAAGGACGGCAGCCATAAACAAGCGCTTTAAAGACATGACATCCCCCTGTAAAAAGCACTCCTCGTATCATGAAATTCTTTACAGTGTCAAACTTTGTCCCACGTCACAAAAAAACACCGGCCTTTGGAAGGCCGGCGTTTTTGTCCACTCCTGAAATTTTTGCTCCGGATTAACTGACAACCTTGCGGCCTTTTTTCGCCGTGGCCGACTTTGAAGAAGACGAATCTTCGTCATTCGCCGCTTCCGCACCGCCCTCGTCGACCTCCGCAGCCTGTTCCGCGCTGTCTGGGCCTGCCAGCATCGCATTCGCCACAACGCCCGCCTGCTTGCGAATTTCGGCTTCCAGTTTTGCTGCGATCTGCGGGTTGTCCTTCATGAATTGCTTGGCGTTGTCGCGGCCCTGACCGATGCGCTCTCCGCCGCAGGAAAACCACGCGCCTGATTTTTCCACCATGTTGGCATTCACGCCGAGGTCGATCAGTTCCCCGGTCTTGGAAATCCCCTCGCCGTACATGATGTCGAATTCGACCTGCCGGAACGGCGGCGCCATCTTGTTCTTGACAACCTTGACCCGCGTCTGGTTGCCGACGGGCGTTTCCTTGTCCTTGATCGTGCCGATGCGGCGGATATCAAGACGTACCGAAGCGTAAAACTTCAACGCATTGCCGCCCGTCGTCGTTTCCGGAGATCCAAACATGACGCCGATTTTCATCCGTATCTGGTTGATGAAAATGACCACGCAGCGCGACCGCGAAATGGATCCGGTCAGCTTGCGCAATGCCTGCGACATCAGACGCGCCTGCAATCCTACATGGGAGTCTCCCATTTCCCCCTCAAGTTCCGCCCGCGGCACGAGCGCAGCTACGGAGTCAACGACCAGAACGTCGACCGCGCCGGAACGTACCAGCGTATCGGCGATTTCCAGCGCCTGTTCGCCCGCATCGGGCTGGGAAATGAGAAGATTGTCGATATCGACACCCAGCTTTTTCGCATAAGACGGATCAAGCGCGTGTTCCGCATCGACGATCGCGCACGTGCCTCCCATCTTCTGCGCCTCCGCAATCACCTGCAGCGCAAGCGTCGTCTTGCCGGAACTTTCCGGCCCGTAAATCTCGGTAATGCGGCCGCGCGGCAGTCCGCCGATCCCCAGCGCGATATCAAGGCCCAGAGAGCCGGTCGAGACGGCCTCCACCTGCATCGGGTTCTGGTCGCCGCTGAGTTTCATGATCGAGCCTTTGCCAAAGGCTTTCTCGATTTGCGAAAGCGCGGCATCGAGCGCTTTCCGCCTGTCGGCTGCGTTTGCCTTATCCATGT
>JACQIJ010000079.1 GCA_016198545.1 Pseudomonadota bacterium | reverse complement strand
TGTATGAAAGCGTTGCGTCAGACGCGAGGACGGCGGCCACCGTAACGTTCGCAATCGATGCTGAATACAGCGTATCGTTGCCCGCGCCGCCGTTCAGGGTATCTGTGCCGTGGCTGCCGTAAAGGGTATCGTTGCCGTTCCCTCCGTTCAGGACGTTGGCTTCCCCGTCGTCGGTTGCGACAGCGTTTTGCACGACAATGTTGTCGAAGCGCAGCGTGGAACTTTCGTTGCTGGCATTTTTCTTCTCATTCAGGCCGCCAATTTCTATCGTATGGCTTCCTGCGGCAAGCGTTCCGAGGTCGATATCCACATGAATCCATCCTGTATTGACCGTATTCGTGCCGTCGAACTGCGCGATAAAATTCGTGCTGTACAGGCCGTAACTGACTCCGTCGACCTCAACGAACACAAAGGTATCTTCGTCCGCTTCGTAGTTTGCGCGCGTAACCTTGTAATCAAAGGAAAGGACAGTGTCCTCGACGGCGGCCGCCGCCGTGAAGGAACGGCTGAATCCGCCTGATATATTTGTCTGCGTTGTGGCGTCGATGCCGCCCAGAACGACTTCCAGGGAGCCGTTGCCAAGATACCCGTCCGTCGTGTTGCGCGTGCCGCTGGCGTATGCGCCCGCGCTGCCGCCGAACATATTGTCGGCGTAGACGAAACTTTCAAGCCCGGCGTTGAAATTCGTGCTCAGCAGGACGGTAGAAGCCACAACGGCATAAAGCGTGTCATCGCCATCGCCGCCGTTGACTGTGTCGCTGCCGACGCCCCCCTGAATGGTGTTGCTTCCCGTATCGCCTGTCAGGGTATCGTCAAAGTCCGATCCGGTCAGGTTTTCAAAACCTGAAACCGTATCCGTTCCCGCGCCGCCAGTATTTTGCGCGGTCAGGGTGGCAAGATTTACGGTAACGCCGGCTGTTGCGCTCAGATAGCTGACCGTGTCCGTGCCGCCGCCGCCGGTCAGGGTGTCATTTCCGAGTCCGCCGTCGATATTGTCATCGCCAAGGCCGCCGTCGATGACGTTTGCTCCCGAATCGCCCGTCAGGACGTCTCCGAAAGCGGATCCGGTCAGGTTTTCGAACTGGGAAATCGTGTCCGTTCCTGCGCCCAGAGTATTTTGCGCCGCCGTTACGGCGAGGCTGACCGTCACGCTCGATGCCGCGTTGGCGTAGTTCGCCGTGTCCGTTCCGCCGCCGCCGACCATCGTATCGTTTCCGGCAAGCCCCTCTATGACGTTGTCGTTCCCATCGCCCGTGATCGTATCGTTGAAAGCTGAACCCGTCGCGTTCTCGAATCCTGAAATCGTATCCGTCCCCGCGCCGCCGGTGACGGAACCCGTGGCAAGATTTATAACAACCGCGGAGGCGGCATTAATATATGTCACCCTGTCCGTGCCTGTGCCGCCGATCAGGACGTTATTGCCGGACGTTCCTTCCAATACGTCGTCAAAGGCCGACCCGGTCAGGTTTTCGAAGTTGGACAGCGTATCCGTCCCTGCGCCGCTGGTGTTCTGCGCAGCTCCGTTGGCCAGATTGACCGTTACGCCTGCCGAAGCATTGGCATATGTGACCGTATCCGTGCCGCCGGCCCCGTTCATCACGTCGTTGCCTGCGCCGCCTTCAATAACGTTGTCATTACCATCGCCGGTCAGCGTATCGTTGAAGGCAGAACCGATGATGTTTTCAAGCCCGGCAATGGTATCCGTTCCCGCACCTACGGTGTTTTGCGCGGTCAGGGTGGTAAGGTTTACGGTTACGCCTGCGGCGGCATTGGCGTATGTAAGCGTATCCGTTCCCGCGCCGCCGGTCAGGATATTATTTCCGGCCGTTCCTTCCAGCGTATCGTCATAGGCCGATCCGGTGAGATTCTCGAAGTTGGAAATCGTATCCGTCCCCGCGCCGCCGGTATTTTGCGCCGTTCCGACGGCAAGACTGACCGTTACGCCTGCCGTTGCTGATCCATATGTAATAGTATCCGTGTCCGCGCCGCCATCCAGCGTATCGTTGCCTGCGCCGCCGTCGATGACGTCGTTGCCTGCGTCGCCGTTGATGGCGTCGTTGCCTGCGTCGCCGAACAGGGCGTCCGCGCCGTTGCCGCCGTTGATGGTATCGTTGCCTGCGCCGCCCCAGGCCTTGTCGTTGTCGTCGCCGCCGCTCAGGACGTCGTCGCCGCCCGCGGCGTAGAGAAGGTCGTCGCCCGCGTCGCCGTTGACCGTGTCGATCAGATTGTCCTCGTTCCAGAGGCTGCCTTCCCACTCGATGACGTACCCGTTCAGGGTCGCGACGGCCTGGTCGGCCCATACGCCGCCGGAAAGCATTGCCGCGCCGTCCGCGCCCCCCGCGTCGTTGGGCTCGCCCGCGTTCCAGTTGGAATACATGTAGTTCGTGGCACTGCCGGTCGATGTGCCGCTCCAGAACTGAACCCCGGCTTCGGTTCCGGACAGCCAGCGCCAGTCGCCCTCGTTTGCCGCATCGGATGCCCCGATCCAGACGGTTGCGCCCGCGGCCAGGGCTTCCACGTAGGTGTTCTCCGTTGCGGAAGCGATGGTGACCAGGTGGCCGCTGACGCCGTTCAGCGTCGTGGCCGCCGCGTTGGCCTGCGCCGTGGCGAAGTCGACCGTCCCCGCGATGTATTTATAGAAACTGCCCGTGTACATGTTGAAGAACACGTTCGGATCGGCGACGACGATGGATGACGCCGTCAGGGAATCCAGTGAGTGCCCGTAAAGCGCATCGGATCCGTTGCCGCCGTTCAGCGTGTCCGCACCCGTGCCGCCCATGAGTCCGTCATTGCCGTCATCGCCGTTCAGCGTGTCGCCGCCGGTGTCTCCGAGAATGTAGTCGTCTTCCGTCCCGCCGCTAATGATATCGTTGCCCGCGCCGCCGAAGATGTTGTCCGATCCGGCGCCGCCGTCGATGGTGTCGATGCCGCCGCCGCCGTCGATGGAATCGTCGCCGCCTTCGCCGTAAATCGTATCGTTGTTGCCCGCGCCGGATATGTAATCGGTGTCCGCGCCGCCGTAAATCGTGTCGTTGCCTGCGCCGCCCAGAAGATAATCCGTTCCGGCGTCGCCGTACAGAAAGTCTGCGCCCGCGTCGCCAAGCAGGATATCGTCTCCTGCTTCTCCGTAAAGGATATCGTTGCCGGCATCGCCGACAAGGACATCCAGCCCGTTTCCGCCGTTCAGGACGTCGTTTCCAAGGCCGCCCAGAATCAAATCGTCGCCGTCACTGCCGTAGAGCAGATCATCGCCGCCCTCGCCCCAGATGATGTCGTTGTCCGTACCGCCGAGAATAAGGTCGTTTCCCGCGCCGCCGTACAGGGTGTTCTGTCCCGCGCCGCCGCTCAGGACGTCGTCGCCATCTGCGCCCCAGACCCTGTCATCGCCGTCGCTTGCGTCGATGACGTCGCGCCCGCCCGTACCGCGCAGGTTTGGGTTGCTGAATCCCGGCGCGTCGGTGATGGTGGGCGCGGGCAGGTCGCTGAGCGCCGGGGTCGCGCGCCCGAACAGATGGTCGAACGTCGCCGTGTCGAACGCGCCCGACTGCATCATGGAAAACACGGTCGCCGTCAGGTCGGAAGTGATGTTGTAGCCGTTCGCATAGGCGTTGTGGATCGTGATAGACCGCCCACCCTCGGACAGGCCGTCGTTGAAGCGGAAGGACAGGGATGAGGGATAGTTGCCCGTAAAATCAAGTTCGAAGGAAAAGATATTCGTCCCTACACCGGTATGTGCCGTGACGGATGCGGATGAAACCACCACGCCGCCTATCAGCACTTCAATCGTCGGCGTATCCAAAGAAAAAACGGCGCTCGCCTCCAATGTGACGAAGAACCGGTTCAAGATGCCCCTTCAGCATGTCTGGGTGCCCAAATACACCCTTACCTCAAGAATATCATGGGGATAGTTAAGGAATCGCGAACGCACATTGTCATATTTATATCTTAAGATATCAAATATTTCAAACGGTTATATGATAAGACTTCCGTTGGACAGCATTGCGGCCTCATCCGAAACGGTTGTCGCGCCGGTGAAGGAGGCGATCTGCGTCGCCGCGCCGAAGCTGCTGGATCCGCTGGTGTCCACGCGCACGCCATTGGCAAGGCTGATATCGACATACTGGGAAAGGTTTCCGGCATTGACGCCCAGCCCGGACAGGACATCGGAGATATCAATGGCATCATTATCCGTTGTGTCGAAGTCATGAATCGCGTCGATATCGCTGAAGGCGCTGGCCGACTCAAACAGGAAGATGTCTTCCCCGTCGCTGCCGTACAGGCTGTCCAGCCCGTTCTGGCCGTTCAGGACCGTCGTGTTTCCTGTAACCGTATATTCACCGGTTATAATGACATCGTCAAAGCGTACATAGGAGTCTTCGCCCCCGCCCGAAGTGCCATTCATGAACAGGCCCATCGAAAGGTTATAGCTTGTGCTGGCAGCCAGATCGGGAAGATCGATAGTAACCGTAACCCATCCCGTATCGCTGTCTGCGCCGCCGCCATTCGCTCCCAAAAGCTGGCTGATATAGCTGTTGCCGCCCGATCCGTCATAGGTCGTGCCGTCGAACTCAAACCAGACTTGAGAGTTTTCTCCCGTCTCCGTTGCACTGTCAAGAAGGTGCCGGTAGGAAAAGGTAATCTGTACGTTGGTCAGGCTGTTCGCCCCTACTGTGATGGAGGCATCGTAAGAACCCGACGCATTGCTCGCCACGGCTCCGGCGCCGTAAACTTGTATGCTGCCGTTGGCCGCGTCGCCGTCGCCGCCCTGAAAGCTTCCCGTGATATCGTTGCCGCTGTCTGTGCCGCCAAAGCCGCCATCGGAGTAAGTAAAATCTTCCGTGGCGCTTGCAAAGCTGTTATTCAGAAGAGTTTCCGTGTTTACCGTTCCGGCCGCCGATCCAGAATGAAGGGCATCATTGCCGTTGCCACCGATCAGAGTGTCCATGCCGTCGCTGCCGTAAATCGCATCGTTGCCGTCTTCGCCGTTGACTGTATTCGTTGAGGCGTTGTCGCTCGATCCTGCGCCGGAGTTGTCGATCAGGACATCGTCGATGCGCAGCGTCGAATCTTCGTCGTTACGCGATTTTGTGTCTTTCAGCGCGCCGATGGACAGCGTGTGGCTTCCGGCCGTCAGACTTCCCAGATCCAGCGTCACCGTAACCCAGCCGGTGTCCTGCGTATCGGCGCTGCTGGCGCTGCTGCCTAAAAGGGCGTCAACCCAGTTGTTTCCGCCCTGCCCATATTGCGTACCGTCGATTTCGGCGTAGAGGAATACGTTTTCATTGTCATCATTCTGCCCGTTGTGAATGAGGCGGTAAGAGAATGTAAGTTGCGCGTTGTCCATCGCGGAAGTCATGTTAAATGTCAGATCCCACGATCCGGATATATTCGTTTCCGTGTTGTTGCTGTTGCCGTCGAGGAATATTTCCAGCGATGCCGATCCTGTTGCTGCATCTGTCGTAATACGGCTGCCGCCGGCGTTGTTTCCGCCGGGGTCAGTGCCGCCAAAGCCGCCATCGGAATAGCTGAAACTGTCCGTCCCCGATTCAAATCCCGCGCTGACGGCTATTACGGTCGATATCGGGGCAAAAGCCGCATACAGCGTATCGTTTCCCGTGCCGCCGGTTATGTTGTCGCTACCAAGGCCGCCATATATTTCGTCCAGTCCGGAGCCGCCATCGATTGTATCGCCGCCGCCGCCGCCTTCTACATAATCATCATCCGCTCCACCATTTATCGTATCGTTGCCGTTGCTCCCGTACATAGTATCGTTGCCGGCATCGCCGTTCATGGTCTGTCCGGACTGCGAAGGCTCCGTCGGCGGCGTAACCAAAACGTCCGATCCTTCCCATTCCACCAGGTACTGGGATACGGTGACGAAACCAGTCGATCCGTCACCTTCAATAACAAGATCCGCCCATCCGTTGTTGGAATTGAGAAGATAAAGATAGTTCTGCGTATTGTTTGAATCGTTCGGCTGACCGGGGTTCCAGTCAATAAAGGATCCGCCGACGGCTGATCCTGTCGTTTCATCGTAAAACCAGGCTCCGGCCTCCGGCCCCTCCACCCAGTACCAATCCCCGAATGCCGCGCCGCCTGTTATTGCAGGGTTGTCGGATCCGCCCAGCCAGGTATTCGTGTTGACGGCAAGAGACACAATAAAGTCATGTTCCTCCTGCGATGTGATCGTCGCCAGATGTCCGCCGCCACCGTTGATCGTCGTTGCCGCCGCCGCAGCGCGCGCCTGATCCCAGTCAAGCATGTTGCTGACGACCTGATAAAAGTTTCCTGTCTCGGAACTGTAATTAACGCCGGGGTTTCCGCTCAGAATTGTCTGTATCTGTTCCGCGGTTTCAGGGATGGACGTTTGAAAACGCGCGTCCAGTACATCATTTCCTGCGCCGCCATTAAAGGTATTGATACCCAGGGAGTCTTTCAGATAGTCGTCGTCGTTGCCGCCGTTCATCGTATCGTTGCCGCCGCCGCCGAATAGCTGGTCTGTTCCTGCGTCGCCGTACAGGATATCGTTGCCGTCGTTGCCGTACAGAAGATCGTTGTCCGCGCCGCCGCTCAGCGTATCCGCCGCGCCGTCATCGGAAAAGTTGGCGCCGTCCCACTCGATGACGTAAAAGCGGGTGTTGCCGCCGCCGTTAATATCAGCCCATGTGCCGGCCGCCTGCATGACGGCGTGATCCTGGCCGCCACTGTCATCAGGCTGACCGACGGCCCAGTTCGTATAAGATCCGTACTGGGCGGTTGAATCTATGGAGAACAGCAGACCGTCGTCATTACCGCCGTACCAGCGCCATTGGCCTTCCGTCCCCGTATCCAGCGCGCCAATCCATATTTCGTTGCCGCTGGCAAGCGACTGCACGAAGGTGTTTTCGGCATCCGAGGTAATGGTCGCAAGGTGCCCTGCAACGCCGCTCAGGAGCATCGATTCCGCCGCTGCCGCCGCGCCGTCGAAGTTTACGGACGCACTGACCAGTTGGTAGAAACTATTTGTTTCCGGGTTGTAGGTTACGGAAGGGTTGGCGAATACAATCAGCGATGCGCTGAGTATATCAAGGGAATGACCCTGTATGATATCGTCGCCCGCGCCGCCGTTCAGCGCATCCGCGCCCGCGCCGCCCAGCAGGCCGTCGTTTCCGGCGTCGCCGTTCAGCGTGTCCGCGCCGTCATCGCCCCATATGGTATCGTTGTCGCTGCCGCCGTTGATCGTGTCGTTGCCATCGCCGCCGGAAAGAAAGTCGTTGCCGCTGCCGCCGTTTATTAAGTCTGTGCTGCTGCCGCCATCGATATAGTCTATGCCCGCCTCGCCATTCAGCATATCACTGCCGCCGCCGCCGTATATATAGTCATCCTCCGTGCCGCCGTATACGGTATCATTGCCGTCGCCGCCGTCGAAGTAATCGCTTCCCGCATCGCCGTAAAGCGTATCATCGCCGCCTTCGCCGGCCAGCGTGTCGTCTCCGGCCTCGCCGTACAGAATATCGTCTTCAGCGCCTCCGGCCAACAGGTCGTTGCCCGCGCCGCCGTTCAGGACGTCTTTTCCCGCATCGCCGGTCAGCGTATCGTCGCCGTTGCCGCCAAACAGAAAGTCGTCGCCGTTGCCGCCGAAAACGCGGTCATCGCCATCCTCTCCAATGACCAGGTCATTGCCGTCAAGGCCATATATCTTGTCATTGCCTGTGCCGCCGATAATTTTATCGTCGCCGCCGTTTCCGCGCAGCGTATCGTTGCCTGCGCCGCCGTCAATGATGTCTTGATTGTCCGTTCCGAAAAGCGTATCGACACCGCCTGTGCCTGTAATGGTCGGCGTGCCCAGATCTGCGGCGGTTGGTTCGACGCGGCCGAATAGGTGATCTGTGTTGGCAATGACGACGTTCGAAGACTGGCTTTGCGCCAGAATGGTGGCTGTCAGGTCGGATGATGTATCGATTGCCGTTCCGTTTATCCTGACGCTTTCGACGGTAATGGAGCGGCCCGGTTCGCTGAGACCGTCATTGAAACGGAATGAAACGGATGATGGAAAGTTGCCGCTATAGTCGAAGGCAAAATTAAAAAGACTGGATCCTGAACCTGTCTGTGCTGTGATAAGAACGGAAGATATGACGAAGCCGTCGACCAACAACTCCAGCGTCGGCGTGTCGATGCTGAAT
>JACQIJ010000078.1 GCA_016198545.1 Pseudomonadota bacterium | reverse complement strand
TGGCTGCGCTGCCGGCATCCGTCGGACTCGTATTGCCGTAAAACTCCCAGTTCGCTGGCGCGTTCTGGACGCCCGCGGGCGGGTCTCTGTATTCCGCGCCGCCGCCTTTGGGGCTGAATACCTGCTGTCCGGGGTTGATATTGTAGTTGTTGCCGTAGTCGCCGGGCGCGTTCGGGTGAGCGAACAGGATGTCCGATTCGCTTGTGCTGTTCGTGATGATGAAAACGACGGCGCGTTCAAGCTCCTGCGCGTATTGCTTGACGCGCGTGGCGTTCGTAAGCAGCGTCTCCTTGTCGATGTGCGCGCTTTCGCCCCCCCCGCCGCGTATGGCCGCCGTTACAAGGGCAATCAGGATGATGCCAAGAAGGATGAAGAATATGACGTTGCCGGATTCCGGATGATGTTCGCGATTTACCGCGGGCGGCGTCATCAGTAAGCCTGCGGAGAAACGGGCAGGCAGTCCTCTATGTACTGGCAGGCCAGCAGCGCCTGGCCCTTGGTGTAGCCTTTAAGGCGCCCGCGGAACAGCCATCCCTGTTTCGTTTTCAGTGGCGCAATCATCGCCGTTCCTGCGGAGGCCAGTTCGACGGGAAGGCTTTTGATCGCATTGTCGATGGCCTTGTCCGTTTTCGTGCGGCTGCCGAATGTACCGACTTGCACGGCCCATTCCTTGCGATCGGCTGATTCGTCGCTGTGTCCCCGATGCGCCGCGATCGCCATCAGTCCCGTTTCAAGACGTTTGGATACGGCCGGGTCGTAATCGCCCTCGCCTATCATCTCGTTGAATGTCTCTCCCTTAAGAACAGGCGCCGCCGCATCTCCCGCCGCGATGGCCAGCGCGGCAAGCTGTACGGGCTGATCGGGTTTGCGCGCCGGAAGCGGCGCTTTCGCCGTAAGGATTTCCGGACCCAGCATCGCGAAGCTGCGGTCCAACAGCGCGGCCATATGCGCGTTGCGGCTGTTGGCGGATCGTCCGCCGAACACAACGCCGATCAGGCGCCTGTTTCCGTGCCGGGCCGAAGCGACGAGGTTAAAGCCCGAGGGCTGGATATAGCCCGTCTTGAATCCGTCCATGCCGTCGTATTTTTCCATCAGACGGTTGTGATTGCGGTGCGTGACGCCCTGATAGGTAAAAAGCCGCGTTGAAAAATAATGATAATAACGCGGATGGTCGGTCAGGATATAGCGCGCCAGCTTTGCCATGTCGCGCGCGGTTGAAACCTGCTGCGGGTGATGAAGGCCGGAAGCATTCATAAAACGGGTGCGGGTCATGCCGATTTCCTTCGCCTTGCGGTTCATCATGACGGCAAAATGGCTTTCCGTGCCGCCGATGCGTTCGGCCAGCGCAACGGCCACGTCGTTTGCGGATTTCGTCACAAGCGCGTAGAACGCGTCTTCGACGCGGATGGACGAACCGGCGTCAAGGCCCAGCTTGCTGGGAATGACCTGCGTGGCTTTCCGCGATATCGTCACGCGGTCGTTCAGGCGCAGTTTGCCGCCTTCTATGGCTTCAAATGCCATCAGCAACGTCATCATTTTCACAAGCGATGCCGGATGGCGCGTGCTGTCCGCGCCGCTTTGGCTCAAAATCTGGCCTGTGTCGGCGTCCATGACGATGGAGGCGTAGCGGGGATTGCCGCCTCCTTTGGCCAGAGCGGCTTGCGGCAGAATCAGAAAGCAGGATAAGGCAAAAAGGGCAAGCGCCGTAAAGCGGATGAAAGAATTCCATTTGAATCCGCTTTCCTGTCTTTGTCCGGTATTTACCGCCATCTACGCCCCTTCAACGGGTTGTGATTGAAAAACCAGCCGGGAGAGAACGGTCATGCCGCGCCCCCCTATTTCCATCTTATAAATTTCCGGGATTCTTGTCCATGCGGGACGTCCTTCAAAATGTGGTTTTTATTGGATAAAAATGAGAGGAATACTAATCCTTTATTAACTATTCGTCATTGCGGCGCGGGGGTTTTTGCGATAACGACGGCGCCATCCTTTCCGGCGGTCGGCTGGTTGTCGTTTTCCGCGGCCTCATGCAGCTTGCGGAATCCCTTGTCCAGCAATGCCGCCATGTCACGATCCCGGTCTTCGCGCGAGTGTCGCCCGAACACGACGCCGATCAACCGTTTTCCGCCCCTGACCGCTGATGAAACCAGGTTGTGTCCCGATGCCCTGACATAGCCGGTTTTGATCCCGTCCATGCCTTCGTATTCGTTCATCAGATAGTTGTGCGTGTTATAGGGTTTCCCGTTGTGCTCGAAGGACTGGCGCGAAAAATATTCGTAGAAGCCGGGATATTCATGGATCAGATATTGCGCCAGCTTCGCCATATCGCGCGCCGTGGTTACCTGTCCAGGGTCGTGCAGGCCGGTGGCGTTTTCGAAATGCGTATGGGGAAGGCCTATTTTATTTGCTTTTGCGTTCATCATTTTCGCGAAATTCTTCTCGCTGCCGCCGATAGCCGTTGCCAGCGTGATGGCGACGTCGTTCGCCGATTTGACGGTCAGCGCGGACAGCGCTTTTTTAACCCGCAGATGTTCTCCTTCTCTCAGGCCAAGCTTCGTCGCCCCGCGTTCCATGTGCGCGGCGGCCCGCGGAACTTTCATTTCATAATCGAGGTTTATTTTCCCGGCCCGGATGGCGTCGAACGCTACGATCAAAGTCATCACTTTTGCCAGGGATGCCGGGTGCCGCCGCGCATCGGCGCTGCGCGCATACAGCGCGTGCCCTGAATCGGCGTCTATGACGATGGAGGACGTATCATAATACAGGTTATTGTGATGAGCCGCAGCAGGCGGGGGGGCAGCGATGTCGCCGATGACCCCTGCGGCCAAAACGAAGGACAGGCACAATGCGCCTGCTGTTTTAAGAAACTGATTTTCCATCTCCCTGTTTTTCTTTTTTAT
>JACQIJ010000077.1 GCA_016198545.1 Pseudomonadota bacterium | reverse complement strand
GCTTACGTCTATTCCAGACAAAAGATACAGGGGGATTTACCATGCCGTCAGCCGCAGCCGCGTCCAAAAAAGCTTTTTCATTCCGCAACTGGGGAACCGGGCTTCTGGCCGGCACATTCCTGACAACATCAATGTCGTTTCTTGCCCCCGACTTTGCGCCGGCCGCAACAAACGACAACAATGTGCAACAACAGATGCAGCAACCGGCCAAAAGCAAGGCGCATAAGGAAGAAAAAAGAATTGTAACGCTTGAGAACGGTCTGACCTTCCTCATTGTCCGCGATCCCGAGGCGGAAAAGGCGATGGTATCCCTCGGCGTCGGCGTAGGGCAACTGCACGAATGGCGTCCGGGTCTGGCACATGATTTTGAGCATATGCTGTTCCTGGGAACGGAAAAATACCCGCAGCCCGCTATACTGTTTAGCTTTCTAAATCAATTTGGAGGCAACACCAACGCCTTCACCGCGACCGACAAAACCGTTTACATGTACGATGTCAGGGAAGACGGCCTTGAAAAATCCCTGGATATTTTCAGCGATTATTTCAAGACTCCGCTGCTCAACACGGATTATGCGGAAAAGGAAATCGAAGCCGTAAACAATGAGGACTCCCAGTACAGGGGTGTTGACGTATGGAGAATCAAGCGTGCGCAGGATATGATATCCGAGCCCGGCCATACGAAGGCGGAATTCCATGTCGGCAATGGTAAAACGCTGGCGGGCATCAGCCAGGAAGAACTGCTGAAATTCTGGAAGACGTTCTATTCCGCCAAAATCATGAAAGGGACGATTATATCGACAAAGTCCCTCGACGAAATGGAAAAGCTCATCCGCAGCCATTTCTCCGCTATTCCAAGTTTCGATGTAACCCTGCCGGCAGTCGATCCTCAATTCAGAAAGCCTTTAAAGGACGCCTACAGGCTGCTGCAGGTCAAAACCATAAAGGACATGCGGCAGATGACGATGGAATTTCCGACCATCAACCTTCCCCTGCACCGGGACAGTAGGCCGGAGGATCTCATTGGCACCGTTCTGGGCAATGAAGGCCCGGGATCTCTCCTTTCAAGGCTGAAAGAAGACGGCCTGGCGCTGGCAGTATCCGCCGGGGGCGGATCGGAACACCCCGCGATCAATAGCATGGCCGTAAACATCGCCCTGACCGAAAAAGGAATGCAGGAATACGAACGCGTTGCGGAAACGGTTTTCGCCCATATAGACATGCTGCGGCAGGAAGGAATTCGCGACTATATTTTCGACGAAACGAAAACGATGGCGCAGATCAATTTCGACTGGAAGCCTCATCAAAAAGGAATCAGGCATGCCACAAATCTGGTTTCGGAAATGATGGATTACGGCGTGGATCATTTCGAAACCCGTCCGCACCTGTTCGAAAAGCTTGACGCATCTGCGGTAAAGGCTGTTCTGAATACGATGACTCCGGAGAACATGATGATCACTCTGGCGGCGAAGAACGTCGAAACCAGCCAGGTTGAAAAATATTACGGCGTTGAGTACTCCATAGAACAAATCGGCGGGGCAAGCTTCGAAAGGCTGAAAAACGCCAGATACGCTTCCGATTCCGGCATTGCCTACCCTGCGAAAAACCCCTTCATGCCGGAAAAGCTCGAACTGGCGGAGGAAAAACCCCATCTTGTAATGGACAACGAAATGGGGCAGATCTGGGCGCAATTCGACAACAGCTTCAGGGAACCGAAATTCCTCCTGACCCTTCTTCTGGAGACGCCGTCCGCCTACAGCACCCCTGAAAACGTTGCCAAAGCCGTGCTGTATCAGGTTCTTATCGAAGAAAGCGGCCGGGAGAATACCTACCAGCTGGCGCAGGCCGGACTTGAGCACGGTTTCGCCCCCACAAAAGAAGGATTCATTCTGAAACTGGGCGGTTATACGGACCGCCGGGACGACCTGGTTGCGCACGTCGCCAAAACCCTTTCTCAAATCACGTCCGGAGAAGACGAGTTCGAGAACATAAAAGATTTCTACGTGAGATCCCTTTCAAGCGAAAAGGCATCCCCGGCATCGGCTCGGGGTGGATATTACTTCAAGAAAATCCTGAACGCCAACGGGTTCCATGAAGAAGATATTCTGGCCGCCATGTCGAAACTGACATTGCAGGACATCAGAGATTATTCGCAAAAAGCCTTTGAACGCGTTCGCATCACGGGCATTGCCGACGGCAACTGGAACGACGCGGATATTCTGAAGTCCGTAAATGCCCTGACCGGGAGCATGAACAGCCGGCCCCTGCCGGAAAACGAGAGATTCAAAAAGGACGTAGCCACCCTGGAACGGGGGGAGACGATTTCGTTTTCACAAAAAATCCAGAACGAGAACAACGCTATCCTTTACACCATCCAGCCCGGCAAGGCGGACCCCAAATCGCTGGCTGCTGTAACCCTCCTGAACAGCATAGTAAGCATGGATGTGTTCACCCAGCTGCGCACCGAGCAGCAGCTTGGCTATCTCGTGCAAAGCTTTGCGCAAAAAACTGCCGACAAGACGCTCTTCGGGTTCGTTATCCAGTCGAACCGCTACAGTCCTTTCCTTCTGCAAGAGCGAATCGAAGGCTGGATGAAGGAGCGCGGCGTGCAAATGATAGAAGCCTTAAGCGATGAGGAATTCGAAAATTTCCGCCAAAACGAGATTCAGAAGCTTCTTACCCCGCCTGACAGCCTATGGAAAAAACACGCGAAGTCTTACATGCTGGCAACAGAAGAAAAAGGAGACTTCGACGCCACAGAAAAATACATCAATGCCTATCGTCAAATCACGAAAGAAGACGTCATCGCTCTTGCGAAAGAGGTTTTCACCGGCAACATGCCAAAACTGATCGTTCCTATCAGGGGTAGCAAAAACAATGATCCTGTCCCCGGCGGCGTTATCACCTGCGACAACAAGGAAACGAATGGAAACGCCGAACGCGCGGCATGGGTGCGCTCAAGAACCTGCCCGGAAACGTCCCCCTCGCCTTGAGAAGACGGCGGAAAGGGGGCGACTGGCGACCCCGGCAGGACTCGAACCTGCAACCCTCTGCTTAGAAGGCAGATGCTCTATCCAGTTGAGCTACGGGGTCATTACCAAAACGTTATACTGATTCCTGCGGCGGGATGTAACGAAAATTATCGACGTAGTTCCGGGAAGTTACTTTTCTATCGTGCGGAGCCATAACGATGAAATCCCAGCCCCGCCTGCCGGCAAAGGCCACGGCCTCGTCCGTGCTGGAGAAAAACAGGCGCACCTGGTTCAGCGTGTCGCCCGAAGAGGTCCAGCCCATAAGGGAATCAGGCGCACGCGCGGTAGGAGTCTCGTATTCGAGCACCCATTTTCCAACCCTGCCGCGGCCCGATTGCATGACATTTTTGCTTTGCCGATAGATAAGGACTTTCATACTTATATTTTTACCAGCGGTAAAGGTGCCGGGCAAGAGCCCCCATCACGGCCCCTGCAACGGCAAAAGGCATAAAGTGGAAAAAGAAACAGTGTCCGAGATCGTCGGACGCGCACGTAATGCGCAATCCCACCCATCCCAGCGCCATCACAGCCATAACGATCATCAGAGACTCAAGATAAGGGTGGGTAGAAGCCCCTCTTTTCGTCAGTACAATCAATGCAGCAACAGGAACGAATCCCATCAACATTCCATCAACGGCGCAACCGCTCCATTCAACGGACGGCAGATGAAAGCCCTCGCCATAGGTGCGGACCAATATCCACAAGAACAATACAAGCATGAGGGTCAGAGGCGGCGTCA
The DNA here is from genome assembly GCA_016198545.1 of Pseudomonadota bacterium. Classification (GTDB taxonomy): domain Bacteria; phylum Pseudomonadota; class Alphaproteobacteria; order Micavibrionales; family Micavibrionaceae; genus JACQIJ01. The sequence continues at coordinate 10,025 of JACQIJ010000077.1, read as the reverse complement.
AAATCCAGCCCTGCTCTCGTATATCGGGAACAGCCAGCCATGCCGCCGCAGCCATAGCCGTCCCGACGACGCCTAGAGATAAGATCAGCTCGAACAGGTATGTCCCTTCAGCAATCTTTTCGAAAATATCGTGCCTGATGCCAATAAACAACACCGCCGCCGCTATCCACGCCGCAACCAGAATAAAAACCGGCATGACGCGCAGGGCAGGATGCCGCAGGGGCCGGACGGGATTCAGCCGTTGCCCCAAATTTTCGATCAGCGCGCCTATGCGTTCATCGTTCATCGCCTACTCCAGCATTGCCTTCAGTTTTTTTATCGAACGGTGCACCGACACCTTTACGGCAGAAACGCTCATGCCTGTCCTGTCCGCTGTTTCCTGTGCCGTAAACCCTTGAATTTTAACCATTTCCAAAACCTTTCGCTGCTGCTCCGGCAGGCGTTTCAGCGCACCTTCCATATCTTTCCATTCGCCGGCAATATCATCCCTGGTTACATGACTTTCAATGAAAGCTGTATCTTCGAGCGGCACCTGCCTGTCAGCCCGGCAGCTGTAATGGCGACGCAGGAAATCCACGCGGCGAAATTTTACAATCGCCGTCAGCCACGGCTTGAAAGAAAGCGTAGAGTCATAGGTTTTCAGAGACTTGTGAACGGATATCAGGACTTCCTGAACGATGTCATCGGCCCAATCCACATTGGCCAACCCCGGCACAATAATGGCGCGGATATAGGGAATGATTCCGCCCAGCAGACGCTTGTAAGCGTTTTTATCACCTGTCTGCGCTGCCGCAGCTAACTCATCCCAACTATTATCGTCCATCAGAGTCGTCTTCAAAAAACTTTGCCTTCAAAGGGATTCATGAAATTTCGGTCTTCAATTTCTATAACCCAAACATCGGGATCGCGATCAACCGCCCGCCGAATATAGTCGTCCGCCCTGGCTTCTTCAACCGTTTCTCCTTTGAAAAGAACCATCCAACCCATCTCGCCGTCCAGATTACGCTGTTGCTGCAGCAACTTCGCCCCCTGCCCCGGCGCAAACAATTTCAGCATCACCGTGCCGGAAACGTGGGCGCCCTTGTTGGCTATGTAATAGGATACGCCATCCTGCGTCAGGCGGCGCAGATGAGCATCGATCCACAATGCCGTCGGAATACGATCATCTTCTTCCATTTTATTTGGCAGCTTTTGTGGAAGGCTTTTTATTAAAAGAAAATCCCTTACCCTTACCTGAATCGATTTTAATTTCACCTCTCCCGGACCTGCCCATACGCTTCTCGGGGTTTCCAAGGCGCTCGGCCGGAAGCTCGATTATTACCGTCGTTCCTTTTCCAACATCGGACTCGAGCGTGAGATCCCCTCCATGCAGTTCGGCCATAGCTTTTGCGAGAGGCAGACCCAGCCCCGTACCCTGGTGGTTTCCCGATTCGGGCGGCTTGCTGACTTGCCCGAAAGGTTCCAACGCTTCTTTTATTCTGTCTTTCGGAATACCTATTCCCGTATCTTTGACAACTATGCGTAGCGCGCCGTTATCGTCAACGCTCGCCCCGACATCTATCGTGCCGCCGGATCTGGAGTATTTCACCGCATTGCCGACGATATTGATCAAAATCTGCCTTATCAGCCGCGGATCGGCATACAGGGCTGGAAGAGATTCATCCGAAACGTTGCTTATCCTCAGTCCGCTGCTGAAAGCGCGCGAATCCATCATGCGTATGACGCTGACGATCAGGGCGTCGATATCGAAATATTCCTCGACAAGATCGACCTTGCCGGCCTCTATCTTCGACATGTCGAGAACTTCATTGATGATGTCGAGCAAATGGCGAGCGCTCAGGTGTATGTCGGATAGGTATTCCTTGTACTTTTCATTGCCCAGCTTCCCAAAGGTTTCCTTCATCATCATCTCGGAAAAACCGATAATCGCGTTCATCGGCGTCCGCAGTTCATGGCTCATATTGGCCAGAAAGGTCGATTTTGCCTGATTGGCCAAGTCCGCCTGTTCCTTGGCTAGCCGCAAAGATACTTCCATCTGCTTGCGCAGAGTGATGTCCATGATCGTCGTAACCTGAAATTTCCGGCCGTGGCTCAACTCCAGCACCGCCGTCGTATAAAGCGCATTGGCGATGCTGCCGTCCTTGCGAATAACTTTCATTTCGCCGGAGGAGCGAATTCCGCTCTTGATGAATTCCTCGTGTCCACGGCGGACGAGATCGCGCTCCTCCGGCGCGACAAGAGAAATAAATTCCTTGCCAATCAGATCGTCCCGTTTCCAGCCGTAAATGCGCGCAAAGCTGTCGTTAATCCGAACGATGCGCTGGTGCCGGTCGGTTACCACTATTCCGACTTCGCTGACATCAAAGACGGATGTCAAAAGAGAAATGGCGTCATCGCGCTCCCGCTGCATGGTCTGCAGGTCGCTGCCCAGAGGCAAGGCCATTATATCGAGAAAAGCGATACCGCCTTTTTCATCGACAAACGGATTGATCAAAAATCCGTCCAGAGTGATGCCGGGAATGTCCGTGGGAGCCCTGAAGGTAATCGACTTTCCTTCCTTCATCGCCAGATCGAGAGACTCCCTGAAATGAGGGAAAATCCGCGGATCCAGTATTCTTTCCAGACATTTTTCATCCAGATTTGTCCGATTGCCCCCGAGGTAGGCCTGTGCTTTCTGATTGGATTCAAGAAGGACATAGCCGCCGCCTTCGCCCGCGCCTACGATAAAACGCGGCATGGGCGTAGATTCGAAAAGAGCTTTATGATCTATGTCTTTTTTTTTGCCCATGCTCCACTAACCTGTCGTCCCAAACAACCTGTCGCCCGCATCGCCCAGCCCCGGAACGATGTAGGCCTTGTCGTTCAATTTTTCATCAAGCGCCGCCACGAAAATTGGAACTTTGGGGTAGGACGCCTGCACGACCTTTACGCCCTCCGGCGCGGCGACAAGCGCCATAAATCTCATTTTGTCCGGATCGACGCCGCGCTTTACCATGACGTCCATGGCATACCTCGCCGAGTGCCCCGTCGCAAGCATCGGATCGACCAGAATAAACATTTTTCCCTTCGGATCCGGCAGACGCACGAGATATTCGACCGGCTCATGCGTCTTTTCATCCCGATAAAGCCCAATGTGTCCAACGCGCGCCGCCGGCATAAGTTCCTGCAGGCCTTCAGCCATACCCATACCCGCGCGCAGGATAGGAACGATAACAGGCTCTTCCCCTGCCAGAACGGGGGCGTCCATTTTCGTCAGCGGCGTTGTAATAGTCCGTTTCGTCATCGGCAGATTGTGAAGGACGTCATACCCCATCAGCAGCGCAATCTCTTTTAGAAATGCGCCGAACTGAGCTTTCTGGCAACCTTCATCACGCATCATTGAAAGCTTGTGCAGGACAAGCGGATGGTCTGCGACATACAGGCTGCCAAAATCGGGATGCTTCTTCATGTATCCTCCGGGCTCACTTGCCCTTGTCCGACTGCACAAACCTTTGCAGCGGGCTTTGTTCGACGAATTCAAGAACCGTATTTCCACCCTCATCATAACGGTTCAGGTCGATGCGCATATTGTCGATGAGATCGTCTATGCTGTCTCCTGGCATGGGTTCAGCGGAACAATAGGACATCGTGACGCCGTCCTCGCCTCTCAGAAACTTGCGCATGCGTTCGATAATCGCCGGACTGTTTATCATGTCGGAATTTTTTAAAACGACTATAAATTCGCCGTCTCCCATATGATAGGCGTCATCGAAAGTGCGAATGCTTTGCTTGACGAAACTTGCGATTGACTTCAGGAGAGCATCGATCTGGTCGGATCTCTTCTCGCTCAGATCATCGAAGCGATCAACGCGGCACAGCATAAGACAGAAAGGCTGTCCGCGCCGGGCGCGGCGTTCCTGTTCGCGCGCAACATCCCTTCTCATCGCCTCAACATTACGCAGGCCTGATTGCTCGTCAATGCTGCCGGCATGCATCATGTCGTGTTCAAGACGACGCATGCGGGCAATAAAACTTTCATAAAGGCTGACCAGCGTGTCGTAGCGCGCCACGGCCGGCTTCCCTTCCGCATCCGCGGCTTCGCGTATCATATCCAACGCAACCCTGTGAAAATCATCCAAAGTCTTACGAATATCATTCAGGGATTCCGAATCAATCTGCCCTTTTTCATCCATCGTCCTGAGCCATTTTTTTATGGCCTCCGGCGCATGCAGCAGGCTGCCCTTTTCATATTTTTCAGGATAGAAAATCCGGCGCATAACACGGCCATACCATTCCGCATGCTCATCCAGCAACGGCATAAGGTTTTCAAAAGACATCTGTTCTTCCGTGCGGCCTGACATCAAATACCCCCGGCGCATCGATTATGCTGCACCTTCCATTTTAAAGTAAAAGCCAAATATGTGGAATTAGTTAATAAAACGACCCTGAAGTCAGTCTGGAAACCATTCTTTTTCCAGATTATCAAGCGTTTCACTCTTTATGGCCTCCCGTACCTCCCGCATCAAGCGGTTTATCTGGGCGACGTTGTGCTGGGCAAGAAGCTGGGCACCGAGCAATTCGTCGGCTCGGAACAGGTGATTCAGGTAGGCTTTGGAGTAGTCACGCGATGCCGGAATATCCAGTGAGGGATCCAGAGGTTTCGGGTCGTCGCGGAATGGCGCATTGCGGATATTGATGCGCTCCTCCGGATTGCCTTTTATCAGCGCCCAGCCGTGCCGCGCGATACGGGTGGGCGAAACGCAGTCGAACGTGTCGATCCCCTGCCGCACGAAGGCGAATACGTCGCGGATACGGCCAATGCCGAGAAGATGGACAGGGCGACCGGGATGGGTCTGCGGCATGCACCATGATACGACTTCGTGCATTTCCTCCTCGCTGCCGCCGAGGCAACCGCCGACGGCCGTGCCGAAAAACGGCCGTCCCTTCACCCAGTCGCAACTTTGCGCGCGCAAGTCTTCATAAACGCCGCCCTGTATAATTCCGTAGAGCGCCTGCCGTCCGCCGTGTCCGCGCTCGAATTCCACAAGGCAGCGATCGCCCCAGCGATGGCTGCGTTCCATTGACTTCGCCGTATAATCGCGGTCGTCGTGGTAGGCCGTGCATTCGTCAAGCTGGTAAATCAGATCCGCGCCGAGCTTGCGCTGGATATCGATGGAACTTTCCGGTGTCAGGGCCAGCGTCGACCCGTCGCGGTAGGACTTAAACTTCGCCCCCTCCTCCGTCACCTTCAGCAGGCTTTTTTCACGGTTGCGGTTGCGGCCCTTGATTTCATCGGCGACGGATCCGTGGCCCATCGAAAAAATCTGGAAACCGCCGGAATCCGTCATCATCGGCCCGCCCCACTGCGTGAAATTATGCAGGCCACCCATTTTTTGCACCAGATCCGCGCCCGGCTGGATCATCACATGATAGGTGTTGGCAAGGATGATGTCGGTCTTCGCCTCGCGCATATGCTGCGGCGACAGATTTTTCATCGCCGCCTTCGTGCCGCAGAAAATATAATTCGGCGTTTCGATCGTGCCATGCGGCGTTTTCAGTTTTCCGACGCGCGCGCGGCTGCTCGTATCTCGGTGCGTGATGTCGAATGCGAAATTGGGATAATCCATCTTCTCCGGCGCGGGGACGACGATGGGGGTATTTTTAGGCTTTCTTCCGGATCCCGATTGGCCCATATCATTCTCTCTAATCTTTGTCATGCCCGCGAAGGCAGGCATCCAGCCCCTTAAAATGCCAGACCCCCGCCTGCGCGGGGGTGACAATTAAAATAAATACGCGGCAGCGAATTACTTCTTCGCCGCTTTTTTCGCCAGCGCCTTTTCGACTTTCGTACGCCAGGGGCGCAACTTCGGATCGAGTTTCGTCGGCGCGATGGACATCAGCCAGGTATCGATGCCGCCGTTATGCTCAACGGTCTTGATGCCGTTCGTTGTGGCGCGCATCTTGATATTGACGCCCAGCGCCTCGCTGAACATGCTGGTATCCTGCACGTTCGGAAGAAAGCGGCGGCGCGTCCTGTTTTTGGCGTGGGAAACATTATTTCCGGTCAATACGGCTTTACCCGTGATCATGCAGCGGCGGCTCATAGCTCTAATCCTTGTATTCCAGTACGTTAAACAGAGGCGCACAATATGCGAAAATGGGCGGGAAAGTCAAGCATTGAGAGTGCTTTTTCAAGCCTAAGAACCTTTATTTATTGACATAATCACTATTTTATTATACATTTCTTGCCAGAGGATCGGGGATGAAAACGACTAATGATAGCGAACGTGACCAGTGCGGCGCATGGGGCCTGAGCGTCGTAATGCCCTGCTACAAGGCAGGAAATCTTGTCGAAGACGCCGTGGAGTCGATTATGGCTCACAATATCTCCAACATTCCTCTCGAAATCATAATTGCGGATGGCGCGTCACCCGATCAGGAAACCCATGAGGCATTAGCGCATCTTGAAAAAAGACAGGATTTGCCCCATACAGTTCGGATAATCCGGATAGCTAAAACTTCCAGTGGACCCTCCCTCGCGCGTAATTGTGCGCTTGATATCGCCCGTTATAAATACGCCTTTCCTTTTGACGCTGATGATCTGATCAATAATGGCGGTATTTTTAGAGACCAATCTTTCTTTCAACGCGCTCTGGATATTCTTGAAAACGATCCGAATACCGCGCTTGTCTATGGCGGGGTACACAGGTTTAACAGGGCAGGGTTTTACCCGAAACCCTTCGAATATATCCCTTACTCAGAGAAAACGAGCCTATATACGAACTATATACTTACCCCCATTGTTTACAGGGTCGACGAAGCCCGCGCCTGTGGCGGCTACGACGCCCGCCTGTTGTGCGCGGAAGATGGCAATTTCAGGCTGGCCCTGATGAATCTCAGGATGAGCCGCGGGCTGGAAAACAAGGTATGCTATATCCAGGAAACTGTCGTTCATTACCGTGAGAATGAATTCAACACCAATGTAAACAGCAGGCCTCATGATTTTCCCCGCCTCTTCCGTCTTAACGTCGAGAGAGCGCCGTTGCTGCATCAAAAGCACTTTCCGGGCTTAAAGCAGGAGGAAATTGTCGATGAACTGGTACGCCTTTGCATGGAATGCATGTCTTCGTACGAAGCGCTGGCGATGAACGACCCTGCCATGATTCCCTGGGTGGCCGCACATGAAAATGTTTCCGAAGATATTCTGTTGACGCGCTTTGACGGGAAGACTTATGAAACCAACCCCCGTACGCCGAACAGCGCGTTTCTCCCCCGATGAAGCATCTCTAATAACCATGACAAAAGAACTGGATCAGACGAATAATATTGCCGCAACCTACCCCGCCCAGACCATCGCGCCGGCAAGAACGGCAATGAACAGCAAATAGGCCATAAGGCTGATATACATGGCGCGGCGCAGATGCCCGGCCTCCAGTTGCGCCGTCGCGCCGGGCGGACCTATCCACGATCGCTTCATTGTGGAGCCGTCCAGATCAACGGCGGGGCCGCCGAGGCTGACATTCAATGAATGCGCCATCGCCGTCAGCGGCAGGCCGCCTTCGGCATAGGCCGCACGCCCGCCGGATTTCAGCAGCCCGCCGAAAGCGCGCGTCATGCCGCCGGTCGGCGTGAACAGGCCCGCCAGCGCCATGAGGATGCCCGACAGAAAATGCGGCGCAAACCCCATCAGCTGCTCCAGCGCCAGCGGAACCCTGCCGAACCCTTTCGTGAATCCGTCCTTGCCAAAACGCCACGCCAGCGCAGCCAGCGCGGCATAGATATACGCCCCCGGCAGACCGCACAGCAGATACCAGAAAACGGGGGCAACGACACTCTTGTCGAACGCGCGCGCGGCGAAGCCCATGCCGTTGCGCGTAATGCCAAAATCATCCACCCCCGATAAATCCACGCGGGCGGAGCGAGCGATCATGTAATACGCGCCCTTCGCCACCTTCTTTTCCTTCAGCGCAAAATAGAGTTTCAGCAATGAGTACCACACCGCGCCGCCCGTCAGAGTCAGGGACAGAAGAATGACTTCCATCGCGCCGTAAAACGAACGTTGCAGCGACAGCTCCGCCGCCGCGTTTCCCAAAACCCATGCAAACAGAATGCCTGCGACCGTGACAAAAAAGCCGCGGAAGACGAGATCGCCCGCCCCTCTCTCCCGCCGGTCGAGGCGGCCGCCAATGCCGCCGAAAAATTTATCCGCCGCAAACCACAAAAAAGGATTGGCCTGCCCGTGCATCGGGCCGGTAACGACGCCCAGCAGGGCCGTCAGGACAAGGGCCAGCATCGCAACAGGCAGCCGGCCGGGGTATATTATGGTTATCTGAGAAAGAAACTCTGGCACAGGGTAAGAATAGCAAACTCTCTTTCGGTCGTCATGTTCAGGATATGCACAGTTAATCACTTGAACTAAAATTACAGTCGTATTCAGCCTGAAAAACCCCAATATTCACAGAATAATACCCCCGCATAGCGGTTGTGCAATGCAAAATTAATGATTTTGTCCTATATTTGTGACTGTAGGGGTAACACTAGGGAGTACGCGTATGCTTTACCATCTTTACGATCTGAACCACGCCTTGCTGACGCCGGCGCGACTGACGGCGGAACTAACGAAAATGGCATGGCGTCACCCCTGGAATCCCCTGTCCCATACACAGGCGGGCCGCACTATCGCCGCCAGCGCAGAGATGTTCGAACGCGCCACGCGCCGCTTCGGCAAACCGGAATTCGGGATCACGCATACAATCACGGATGGCCATAAAATAGCCGTCGCAGAAGAAAGAATTGTCGAGAAACCTTTCTGTACCCTGCTTCATTTCAAACGCGATACGGAACGCCGCGACCCGCGCGTGCTTATCGTCGCGCCGATGTCCGGACATTTCGCCACGCTGCTGCGCGGCACGGTCGAAGCCCTGCTGCCGCATCACGACGTTTTCATCACCGACTGGGAGGACGCAAGCCAGGTTCCCCTGAACGAGGGAAGGTTCAATCTGGACGATTACATTTCCTATCTACGCTCATTCCTGAGCCTTCTGGGTCCGCAGACGCACGTTATCGCCGTGTGCCAACCTGCCGTGCCGGTTTTTGCCGCCGTGTGCCTGATGGAGGCGGAAGACGACCCCAACCGTCCCCTGACCATGACATTGATGGGCGGGCCGATAGATACGCGCATTTCCAAAACGAAAGTGACGGAACTGGCCGAAACCAGACCGCTGAGCTGGTTCGAAAAAAATGTCACTCTCAACGTCCCATTTTATCACCCGGGCGCATGGCGTCGCGTTTACCCCGGATTCCTGCAACTGGGCGGTTTCATGTCGATGAATCTCGACCGCCATGTTGGATCGCACATGAAGTTTTACCACCACCTGATGGTCGGAGATGACGATTCAGCGGAGATGCACCGCAAATTTTATGACGAATACCTGTCTGTCATGGATATTTCCGCCGATTTTTATTTGCAGACAGTGGATACCGTGTTTCAACGCCATCTTTTACCCAGGGGGCTTATGAAATGGCGCGACCCGGAAACGTGCGAGCTGCACAATATCGATCCGAAGGCGATCCGGCGTACGGCCCTGCTGACCATCGAAGGCGAACTGGACGACATTTCCGCCCACGGCCAGACGACGGCCGCGCACACGGCTTGCGAAAACCTGCCGGCCGAAAAACAGTTTCATCTCTTCCAGATGAATGTCGGACACTATGGAATTTTCAACGGCAGCAAATGGCGTACGCAGATCATGCCCCGCATACGCACTTTCATACGCCAGTTCGACAAAAAAGCGGCCCCCGTTCCGGCGCACGATCTTGAAAAAACCCCCTCTCCGGCCCCGGATCAATGGGACGAGAGCATTCATGGAATCGAGGCTCTCAAAAAACGCCTTAAAACCAAGGGGCCTGCCACGGAACTTGTTGAAAAATAGGTTGTTTCCGCTCTTTCATGTTGCGGCGCGAGACTGCTAATTGAAAAAATTAACAATCTATGATAAGATATTGTTATATAATATGGGTCGAAATAACTAACTCCAGATATGGAG
>JACQIJ010000048.1 GCA_016198545.1 Pseudomonadota bacterium | reverse complement strand
TCCTAAAGGCATTCACCATTGGTGGGCGCGCCTGCCGCTGCCGACCGCCCGCGCCATTCTTTTTGCCTCCATCGTCGATGACCCGGAAACTAATCCGGAAAAATGGCCTACGGAAGAGGCTCAAAATATAGAGCGAGAAAGACTTTTCGACATCATGCGGGAAATGATGGGGAAAAAATTGCATGAGCAGCCTGGAGTTTATGCCAGAGCACGGGAAGAAATGCTCAAGCACTGTGACGGCAAACTGCCCGCTGTGTTTGATCCTTTCGCTGGCGGCGGCTCCATCCCGCTAGAAGCCAATCGCATGGGTTTTGAGGCGCATGCTGGTGATCTGAATCCCGTCGCCGTATTGCTAAATAAATGCAACCTTGAACTGGCGCCGCGCTGGGCCGACCATCCGCCCGTCAATCCGGAGGATCGTGGCCGTCTGGGGGGCGGTGAGGCATGGCGCGGTACACAAGGTCTGGCCGCCGATGTTCGGTATTATGGGCGCATTATTTACGAACGCGCCATTGAAAAGATTGGCGATCTCTATCCGAAAGTAACTCTGCCTGCCAGTCAGGGCGGTACTGAGGCAAATGTTGTCGCCTGGATCTGGGCGCGCACCGTAGCCAGTCCGAACCCCGCAGCCAAAGGCAAGCATGTGCCATTAATCAGCACATATTGGCTATCAAATAAAAAAGGGAATCTTGTTTGGCTCGAACCGATTGTAGATAAAGCTAACGGTACTTATCGCTTTGAAATAAAAACTGGAACACCTATCAATAAAAATGAAATAGCTACTGGAACGAAATTAGGTCGAGGAGCTAAGTTCCGTTGTCTATTAACTGATGAACCTATTGAAGATTCTTATCTAAAAGCAGAGGCTAAAGCGCGACGTTTAGGAACATGTTTACTAGCGATTGTTGCAGAAGGTCGGCGCGGTCGTCATTATCTTCCTGCGTCTAAGGATCATTTCGATGTAGCTCAGGTTCATGCGCCTGAAGGAGAGGTAGCAGAGCCACTAGCAATAGACCCCCGGAATATCTGGTGCGTAAATTATGGTTTAGAACAATTCAATCACCTTTATACGCCTCGCCAGCTAACTGCGATGGTCACGCTAAGTGACTTAGTGAAAGATATTGGACAACAAATAGTAGAAGATGCAGAAAAAAGTGGCATCTCAAATCCAGAAATATACGCCAAATCGATAGTTACTTTTCTTGCTTTAGCGGTTGACCGTTGTGGTGATTTTAACAACGCCTTGTGCCGCTGGAGTCCTTCAAACCAAAAAGTAATGAATTTATTTGGTCGGCAAGCTATTCCGATGATATGGGACCATGCCGAAGCAAACATACTTGGGGACTCCGTAGGTTCATGGAACACTTGCAAAGATTATGCCGCCGATTGCATAACCACGATTACTGCAGGAACAAAGAATATTGGCTCTGCTCGGCAAATTGATGCAGCAACCGGATCCAACGGCATCTCTAACTTAATGGTGAGCACAGATCCACCCTACTACGACAACATAAGCTATGCTGGGCTTAGTGATTTCTTTTACGTTTGGTTAAGACGCACAGTCAGTGACGTTTATCCAGATCTTGCTAGTACTTTGCTTGTACCTAAAATGCCCGAGCTTACAGCATCTCCAGAACGATTTGATGGAAACAAAGAGAAAGCAAAAGAGCATTTTGAATCAGGCTTTCGGAAAGCCTTTACCGCGCTGCGCACCAAGATGAATCCTGCTTATCCTCTTACTGTTTATTACGCTTTTAAACAGGACGATGAAGAAAGCGGTACCGTAGATGACGGTAATGAAATCGGTACTCCAGATCTAACAACAGGGTGGGAAACCCTTCTTGAGGCATTGATTTCCAGTGGTTTTCAAATCACCGGGACTTGGCCCGTTCGGGCATCACAAAAATGGCGCATGGTTTCGATGGGAACAAACGCGCTGGCTTCTTATATCGTCTTAGCCTGTCGTCCTCGTCCTGCAGATGCGCCACAGGTTTCCAGCAACCAGTTTCGTAATGAACTGAAACGTGTTCTGCCCACGGCATTGCGTCACTTGCAACAGGGGAATATTGCTCCGGTGGACTTCCAGCAGGCAGCCCTAGGCCCCGGCATGGCGGTATATTCACGTTACAGCCAGATTTTGGAAAGTACGGGCAAACCCATGACCGTGCGGACGGCTTTGGGCATCATAAACCAGACGTTGACCGAAGTTTTAAGTGAATTGGAAGACGATTTTGATGCCGACACGCGCTGGGCCATCACATGGTTTGAGCAGTATGGCTTTGGAGACGGAGACTCTGGAACCGCAGAACTGCTCAGTAAAGCCAAAAATACTTCAATCAAAGGATTGCAGACAGCTGGCGTCATCACATCGAAGGGCGGGAATGTTAGGCTCCTGCGACCGGAAGAATTGCCAACAAACTGGGATCCGGCAACAGATCAACGTCTTACGATCTGGGAGATGACGCATCATTTGTTGCGCCTTTACCATCACGAGAAAGCCGGTGACGCTGCGACAGCGGATCTTTTGCGCCGTATTGGCATCCAGGGCGACGTCGCGCGCGAACTCGCTTATCGTTTGCACAACACAAGTGAAAAGAAAAAACTGTCGCAGGAAGCACAAGGATATAACGCCCTGGTTTTGGGTTGGCCGGAGATCAGCAGACTGGCACGCGAAATGCCGGTTGTTGAGACGCCGAAACAAAAACAAGGTCAATTGATTTAAGGAGTTTTAGGCATGGCGATCAGTAACGCAGAACGGATTGGCCGGGCAATGGAGAGCCTGCGTGATGGCTTGCGCCCGTTCGTAGAACGGGAGCTTAAATCTTCTTACGGAGAGCAATGGCCCCAGACGGTCGCGGAAATTCTTAATGACTCGCGCCTTGGTAAAGGAAAATCAGAATCGATCAATGATACAGCCGTCATGCTGGTTGTGATGGACCGGACATGGTCGGATGTCTTCCGCAAAACCCTCGGCAAGGCCGAAAGAAGTCTGGTTAATGAAATTCTTTCTATCCGTAATCGCTGGGCACACCAGGAGCCATTCTCAACAGATGACGCCTATCGCGCGCTAGATAGCGCTGGACGTCTTTTAATGGCTGTTTCCGCGCCTGAATCCGGCGATCTTGAAAAAATGAAAATGGAGCTTCTGCGTGTCCGTTTTGATGAGCAAGTCCGGACAGAAAAACGCAAAACATCCGGCACCGCTATCGAAAGCCAAGCGACAGGGAATTTAAAGCCTTGGCGTGAGGTCGTTAATCCCCACAAGGATGTGGCCAGCGGCAAATACCAGCAGGCCGAGTTCGCTGCCGACCTTTGGCAGGTTCATGTCGGCGAAGGCTCCGACGAATATAAAAAGCCAGCAGAATTTTTCCGCCGCACCTTCCTGACTGAAAGCCTGAAAGAGCTTTTGAAAGGCGCCGTAGAACGGATTTGCAACAACGGCGGGGATCCCGTTGTACAGCTTCAGACCAACTTTGGCGGTGGGAAAACCCACTCCATGCTGGCGCTCTATCATCTTTTCTCAGGCGCGGCGCCTGGAGAGCTTTTGGGTGTAGAAGCACTCTTGAAAGAAGCTGATGTCAAAAAGATTCCTGCCGTCAAACGTGTTGTCCTGGTAGGCAACAAAATATCACCCGGCAATCCGGTTACAAAAGAGGATGGCACCGTCGTAAGAACGCTCTGGGGCGAAATGGCATGGCAGCTTGGTTTTGCCGCTGGCGGAGCAAAAGAAGCCAAAAAAGCGTATGACACGATTAAAGCAGACGATGAAAAAGCCACATGCCCCGGCGATGTTCTGCGGAAACTGCTAAATGATTATGGCCCATCTCTCATTCTCATTGATGAATGGGTGGCCTATGCCCGGCAACTTCACGATCAAAGCGATCTGCCAGCAGGAAGCTTCGAGACACATTTTACATTCGCTCAGGCGCTAACTGAATCTGCAAAACTTGCCAAGAACTGCTTGCTGGTTGTCAGCTTGCCCGCATCAGATAATTCTGGTTCTCCCCACTCTCAGGCGGACGATGTCGAGGTCGGTGGCCAGCGTGGCCGGGAAGCTTTAGATAGGCTCCGCAATGCGATTGGTCGGGTCGAGGCATCTTGGCGTCCTGCCAGTGCAGAGGAAGGCTTTGAGATCGTTCGGCGCCGTCTGTTTGAGCCACTGATCGATCAAGCCCAATTTATTTCCAGGGATACTGTGGCAAAAGCTTTTGCTGATCTTTACCGTACACAGCATCAAGAGTTTCCTCCAGAATGCCGCGATTCAGAATATGAGAAACGACTGAAGGCTGCTTATCCGATCCATCCGGAAGTGTTTGATCGCTTGTATAATGACTGGTCGACACTGGTAAAATTCCAGCGCACACGCGGTGTTCTGCGATTAATGGCCGCCGTCATTCACAGCCTTTGGGAAAAGGGTGATAAAAATCCGATGATTTTGCCCTGCAATATTCCTATTGATGACCCGCGCGTTCAATTTGAGCTAACGCGCTATCTGCCTGACAACTGGACGCCTGTCATCGAAAAAGATGTTGATGGACCGAATTCGCTTCCATTACGCGTGGATGGCGACGTCCCTAACCTTGGAAAATTCCATGCCTGCCGCCGTGTAGCGCGCGCCATTTATCTCGGCTCTGCTCCCACGGAAAAAGCGGCAAATAAGGGCTTAGAGGATCGCCGCATCAAGCTCGGATGTGTGATGCCAGGGGAATCTGCTGCCATTTTTGGCGATGCCTTGCGTCGCCTGAGCAGTGCAGCAACTTATCTTTATCATGACGGGTCGCGGTATTGGTATTCAACGCAACCTACTGTAACCAAACTGGCAGATGACCTTGCTGAACAGCTAAAATCCGATCCAGACGCTGTCGTCCGTGAACTTGACGCACGAGTCCGCGCGGATCTGAGAAAGCCTGGAGATTTTGCGCGTGTTCATCCATTCCCTCAAGGCGGTCAGGACGTTCCTGATGACCTTGACGCTCGACTTGTTGTTTTAGGCACTGAGAGTCCGTACGCAAAAGAAAAAGAAAACCCAGCAGAAACAGCAGCAAAGGTTATACTGGAGACACGCGGAACCGCGCCGCGCCTCTATAGAAACACACTGGCTTTTCTTGCCGTTGATAAAACGAGACTACAGGATCTGGAAGATTCTGCCCGTCGTTATTTGGCATGGAAAAGAATTTTGGATGAAAAAGATTCTCTTGATCTTTCTCCATACCAGGTCAAGCAAGCTGAAAGTCAGAAGACAAGCGCTGATAGTGCTGTAAACGCAAGGCTGCCTGAGGCATTTCAGTGGCTTATTGTTCCCACCCAATCCTCGCCCCAATCCAATATCGAGTGGCAGAGTTTTCGGCTTACGGGTCAAGAACCGCTGGCGGTTCGTGCAAGCAAAAAAATGAGGAATGATGAGCTGCTGGTTACTGGATTTGCGCCAACGCGGTTGCGCTTGGAACTTGATCAAGTCCCTCTGTGGCGCGGCGATCACGTTGATATCAGGCAGCTCGTGGAAGACTTCTCCCGCTACCTCTATCTTCCACGCTTAAGAGATTCATCCATTTTACTGCAAGCTGTGCGTGACGGATTGAGCCTTTTAACATGGGGCCGGGATACATTTGCATATGCCGAAAGCTATGACGAGAGCGCAAAACGCTATCGTGGCTTGCGTTGCGGACAGATGGTTCATGTCACCGAACAAAATTTAACCGGCCTATTAGTGAAGCCTGATATTGCCCTTGCGCAAAACGATCAGGAGGCTAAGGCTCAAACAGGCGGAAATGGCAGCGGTACGACTACCGCAGTAGGTCCAGAACCTACAGCGGGACCATCCCCTGACGGAGAAGTACAACCGCCCCAGCCAAAAAGATTTCACGGTTCAATTACCCTTGATTCCGCAAGAGTCGGTCGTGATGCGGGTCGCGTAGCTGATGAAATAATTTCGCATCTTGCTGGACTTGTCGGAGCCTCGGTGAAAGTGACTTTGGAGATAGAAGCTGACATATCAAATGGAGTTCCAGATAACACCGTCCGTACTGTTACTGAGAACTGCAGAACAATGAAGTTTAGCAGCCACGGATTTGAGAAAGAATAAGCAGATTTAGAATCTCCCCGCATGCCGCGCCACCAGGAGGTCAATCACCGCCTCAGTCTCGACATCATTCAGAAAGGCGTTCCCGAATGACAGGTGCGCCATACGCTGGCCGGATGTTAGGGTGGAGCCGCTTGCAACCCCGGAAAGCTGTGTCGTCGCCGACGGTGCGGATGATGTCACCCCGAAAGCCCCCAGCGCAACGGTCTGCTGATCCTTGCTGTTTCTCCAGAACCGCGCCTGTCCGACACTCTGACTGAAACTGAAAATCACATAATTCCAGGCATCCAGCTTGTTCATACCACCCGTCAGGAACGTTGTCGCCTGAGCACTGCCATTATGCTGCCGGAAGGAATAGCGGGTATTGCCGATCTCAACCCGGAAATTGAAACCGTGCTGGGCATTGGACGTGGCGTTCCCGATGAAAACCATTTGCCCTGCTGTCACGCTGGCCGGGTTGTACCAGATCACTGCCGTCCAAAAATCCGTCAAAACCGTGCTTTTGTGCAAGTCCCGGAGCAAGGGCGTGTTGCCGTTGCGGATGATAAAACGCTGGCCGCTTGTGAACGACCAGTATGCTCCTGGATCACCAGAAATCCCGACGAAGGTCGGATCTGATGCCGCGTTGTCGTCTAATCCTAGTGTATGGTCGTATCCTCCCTGCACAATACCGTCGGCAGGATTCTTTACCAGGTTTGCCCATACCTGTCCCGTTCCCGGATAACTCGCCGGTATTGTAGCGTCGAGTTCACAACAAACTGATGGCACGACGCTGTCCAAAAGAGGCTTTTTGCCAAGCTGGCGGGGAATAGCCCCTAGCGATCCAATATTTAGCAGCATGCCTGACCTGTAATGGGATTAAGAGTTGAATGTCCATTGATAGGCACGGTTCGTGCCGTTGATATGGATATAGTCATTGATGCCGGACGGCGCTAATGCAGGGATCAGCGGCACACCGTCCTGGTCGGCAAAAAGAATATTAGATGGAAATCCGTAGGTGGTGACGCTTTGCATGTATATTTTCACGCCGGTCAGAACGACTGGAGAGGCGAACTTGAACCAGGCTTTCATGCTGGACAAGCCGGAATCACTCCAGTGCGGTGTCAATTCGCCGGGAAACGCCGCCGTAGGCCAATTTTTGACGTTGGCATTATAGTCGCTGTTCGTATTCATCTGGCCGGGAGCAAGATCATCAAACCCCGTGATGATGACGGCATTTTGGCTTGAAGCCGCCATAGAGGGAATGACATCGATCCCGGCGTTCAGGATGGCGATATCCTTGATGCTGCACCAGTTGGTGATGTAATTAAAGTCGATCAGCAATCCGTTTATTCCAGCCTTGCGACACTTCTCAGCGCCAACAAAATGGCCCACAGAGACGAGCATGGTTTTTCCTTTCAGCGAACGGCTTCCGAGACAGCTTTGAGTTTCGATTTGCAATCACCGTGGGCGTACCAGAGGCGGGCTGCCCAGGACGCCACATCGCGCTGCGTCGCTTCGGGAACGGGTTGGGGCGGCGCGTCCGCGCATGTGAGGAGGCTTTGAGGGATCTCCGGTTTAATGAGCTTCACCTGCGGCATCGGCGCCGTACAGGCGGTCAATAGCATCCCGCAAAACGGGAGCCACAATACCGTTCTTTTCATCGCTTGCTCCTTCTATTTGTCCTAAAAGACGTTGCAGATTTTGTGCGCGGGCCGTCTGGCGGCCGCTTTCGGCCTCCAGCGCGCCAATTTTCGCCGCCGCGTCGGCCCGCAGACCGTCCAGGGCCGCCTGGTAGGTGGCCAGGCTGGTGCGGGCGTCGTCGCGCTCCTGTTTAAGGGAAGCGATCCTGTGGCTTTGCCACGCCAGGGTGGTGCTCAGGATCAGCACGAGCAGCCCCGCGCCAAAAATCTTCCAGTGTTTGATTATGAAGCCTGTCATTTTTCCTTATTCCCATTCTTTTGAGCGGCATAGAGGTAGGCGCCGATGGGGCCAGCCGCCAGTACGCCGACATAGGTGAGAATTGCCTTCAACAGATCGACGTCAGTGGCGAGGAAGGCGTGATAAAGCACCATCATGTTCGGCAGCGCCAAAAAGGCGTAGACTGAGACCAGGAAAGCCAACGTCCGCCTGACTTTCATGGGATCGTTTGAATCGGGTTTAAGCATTTTTATCTCCTCAGTTCAAAATGCGGCATGTCGTGAAACTTGCTGTCAGCATTGTTGCCGTCGCCGTCCCAATCACCGCCCCAGCGAACCGGGACATTCTCGATGGCGGCCGCGGCGAATATCAACCCGGCAAGGAGCGAAAAGCGCTGCTTGTCCTGCCAGACATCTACGCCATTGACGTTGTAGGGATAGGGAAGAAGATCGACGGCCTCGGCCAGTCCATCGTCGTTCGCCAGATGCAGGCTGTCAGCCTTCTGGGACGTTCCGGCCTCTATAAGCAGCCGCTGGCGCTCTTCATCCCGCAGGGTTTCAAGGACGGTGAAGTCCATGACCTGAAACGACAGCGCGCGGCGGACGACCCGGACCATTTCAGGCACAAGATGCTTGAGATGTTCTTCAGATCTCTGGGAAAACCTGTATGTCATGGGACACTCACTTTCTGATTCAAGGTCTGGACATCATTGCGGATGTCGGCGATCTGGGATTTGATGACGGCAATGTCCTCGCGCATCTCGCCGACCACGCGGCGGCCGGTGACATCATTGTCGACCTGGCTCTGGAGCTGGCGGATTCGTTCGTCGGTAACGGCCTGCTTCTTGACGATCCAGGCGATGAGCTTTACAGCTGCCGTTACGACCGCCGCGCTGTGCGCTAGGATGGCCAGAAGCAGTCCCCATTCTGCTGGTGACATGGAAATCTCCTATTTTTTGATGGTTCAATAAGTTGACAGGACGACCCATTGGCCGCCGTCCGAGAAAATAGTCATGGCCGCAAAGTGGGACGTCAGGCTCCAGATTTGCGCGTCCGGCCCACCGGATCCCCCGGCCAGCTGGACTTTCACATGATTGGATGAAGGGTCGATCTTTTTGATCGTCGCCAGCCGCCCTGGAGCGGCGGACGGCGCCGGAATCTGAAAGATCACCTGCCCTGTAAAGGCCGAAACCAGATAAACCCTGTGCAGCATGCTGGCCTCGTACGGCCCGGATAATTCGGAGCCGTCCACGAACGTGCTGAGGGCCGGGGTCCGGTTGTCGCTCAGGATCCACCAGTTCGCACCATTAGACATGAGCGTAATCGTGTCGTACTGCTGGAGCAGGATTACATCCCTGCGGTCCGGCCCCGGCCCATCGGCCTCCTTGACGGTGATGGGGTTTTCCCGCAGATCGGATTTCTTGAGCGTGACCCAGCGCCCCACCGCATCGGCGGCGTTGGGCAGAATCAGGTCATAGGACTTGTTGAAGGAACTCAGTAGATAAAAAGTATGCTCCAGATCGATTTCGATATTGCCTACATGATCTTCCGGTGGATCGATGAAGGTCGTTCCCCGCGTCATGCCGTCGATATGAACATCGGTGATCCATGTATCTTTCAGAAAATTCTTGAACGGAAATCCAGCGTTGTAAGCCTGATATTCTCCATGCAGGGTCGGATCCCAGATGGCCGCGCCGCCCGTCGCCGAGAACAGATTGACGATGGAGGTATTGGTAGAGCCGTTATCAATCCGAACGCCAGGGGCAAGACCCAGACTTTCCGCGTAGAAATTGACGATCACGTTGTGATCCGTGGAAAATCCCAGCCGGAAACAGGCTTCCGCCGAAGTGTGGACGTTGGCCTCGCAGTCGATGAAAGAATTATTGTACCGGCCTGCGCTGATAAAAAAACCGCTGCCAGACATGGGCGCCGACAGGGAATAGACCCGCACATCATGCAGCTTGTTGGCGTTGGGGCTGTCGCCGAAGGTTTCCGGATCCTCCCAGTCCCCCGGCGTAACCGTGAACAGGACGCCGTTCAACTGTGGCCTTGCGATCAGGATACGGCTGGCATTGTTCCAGTAGCATGGCTTGTCAGTGTCGTCCCAGCCGTCGAATGTCAGGCCGTTGACGCAGTCCCAGATCGAGACATTCTCGATAACGTTCTTCACGCACGGCCCGTCGCGGCCATAGAGCATGATTCCCGTCGCGCCGCCGACGATCCGCAAATTCTGGATCGTGCAGTAACCCTCGACCACCTCCACGGCGTTGAAATCAGAATCGTATTCCGGCAGTTCGATGGGATCGTAAGGTTCCTCCCGCGCCTGTATGACGGAGACATCCCCGGCGCCAAACAGCATGCGCCCATAGCCAAGAACGACGGGCGCGGTGGTACGGTAGGCTCCGGGCGGCAGGAAAACCGCGCCGTTCTCCGCCAGGGCCGTGTTGATGGCCTCGGTATCATCCACGATCCCGTCGCCATAGGCACCGTAATCCTGCGGCGTGGCGATCTCACGGCTGCCCAGATATTTCCGTAAATTCAGTTTGTTGACGTTCTGGCCAGGGATCAGAATGTCATCGATCTTCTTGGTCATGATTAAAGCTCCGCGCTGGCCAGAATGATCGCGCTGCTGCCGCGCTGAATGTGGAACCGACCGGACGTCAATCCAGAAAACAGGGCGATGTCGGCCCGTCCGTTGTCCTTGGTGTTTTCATGGATGGTTCCGATATGAGCGGCAGACTGCGAAAAGTCAGCCGTATAGCCGTCAGTAAAGTCGAGAGCCGCCGTCACCTCGTAGGTGGGCGCGGCCCGCATGTCGGGATGGTTTAAAACGACCTGCATGTTGCTGGCGGAGTTGGCGACGGCCACCAGTCCTGTGACAGGCCGCAAATAGCGGTGAACGAGCTTCATCTCCAAAGCCACGGGCCGCAATTCAAATGGCCTCTGAACGGCGCCGATGCTGAATTGTTGTTCGGCCAGATAAAAATCCTTCGTCGTGATCGCGCCGCAGTCGATTTTCACCTCGATCTCGATCCCGTTACGGCAGTCGCCCATGTTCGGCACGGCGAGTTCTATACTGGCATTCGTGTCGTTGGCGACCGAAACCGTATCGGTGGCGATCTGCGTGGCGGTGGAAAAATCGTCCGCAGCGTCCGCCTTGCGAACCGTGATAATGTAATCCATCGCCGATCCGACGTCATGGTACGTCCGTGCCGAAAAATGGGCGGCCTGGTTGTAGAAAAGAGCCGCGTCCTTGGCCTCGATCCGGTGCCGGAACAGGATGGCGCCGGACCCCGTCAGTGTGGCGTTTTCCACAAAGCACGCTCCGCCCGTGACTGTCAGCGTAAAGGCGCTGGTGACCTGCTTGATCGTGCCGGCCGACACGGTCCCCTCAGCCTTAACCGCCAGCAGGTCTACCGGGCCGTACTGCCACCCATTGCTCAAGGATTGTTGGGCGCGATGGGACAAAAGGCAGCCACCATTGATGATGGTGTTGATCAGGCCGGGATACGGCGTATTGATAAGATCAGCGTAATCCCCACTGGTGGCGACATCCGCGAGGTCTTCCGGCTGGACGGCGGTGTCAGCCTTCGCGCCTTGGGCTGCCGTGGCAAAATCTCCGGTGTCGGCTCCGGCCGCTGTGCCAAGGTCTTCCGGCTGTACCGCCGTGTCCGCCTTGGCGCCTTGCGCGGCGGTGGCAAAGTCTCCGATGTCCGCTCCCGCCGCCGTTCCGGCATCGGCGATGTCGGCAAGGACGTGCGTATGGCCATCAGATGACAGACCGTCGCGGATATCATCCACGGTGGTCTTGCGCGTGGCGCCGTCCTGCACGAGCGGGATTTGCTCATCGCCGGTCAACGTCCCGGCATCGGGCAATTCAGAGATTTTCTTTGTCGTTGTCATGAGATCACTCCAATACAAGAACGATGGAAGCATCGCCGGACGTGGTCGCATCGACCGGACCAGCGAAAGCCGATTTGTTGCCGTAGCGGTCGACCGACCGCAGCCAGTAGTAACGGGTCGTGCTGCCCGCGAGGTTGTTGCGGGTCAGTTCATTGCCGTAGACCTCGGAGATGCGGGAAGCGTCGTTTTCCGGGTCCGCCGTGTCCTCGGTATGCTCCCAGACCTCGACGTAGCGCAGATCGCTGTCCGCCACGCGGTCCCAGCTCACGTGGATGTAGTCGGATCCGGCGTCAGCCACGGGATTTTGCGGCACGGCGGGCGGCACCGAAGTGTTGTTCGGCGCGACCACCTCCGGCGAGGCGTCGAGGCTTTTCAGGTCGCTGATCGAAAACTCGTAAATCGACGCGCCGTCCTCGTCGAGCGTCAGATCGACTCCCAGATCTTCCGTCATGGACCAGGTCGTGACCGTGCAAGGCAGACCGGCCAGGCCGAAGCGCGGCAGATCGACGGCCACCGTGTTGCCCGCCGCCAGCTGGAATCCCACCAGATTGGACGGGAAGAGAATCTGTTTCTGCCGCCTGTTTTGTTCCAGCGCGATCATGGCGATGCGCTGGGCCATCGTCGATGACTGCGTAAACGGCAGGTCCAGCGTGGCCGATATCTGTTCGTCTCCGTCCTGCGACAGATAAGAGACGTTCGACACTTCCGGATAATCCGTAGGCTGCCATTGATGGTCCGGCGAGACGAACGCGCCGCGAACGGTATTGACCAGCGTACGCCGGGAGCGGTGAGGCTTGAGCATCACCGCGTCGCGGGCATGTTGAGGTTCGAGCGTGAACATCGGCGCGACATAGGCGCCGACCTTGAGCCGCCATTTTCCGCCCGTATAGGTCAGGAAACCGGCGCAGGAGGTCAGCATGTCCTCCAGAACGTCACGCGGACTGGCGGCCAGATCGACCACGCCGTTGCAGGCGTAGCGTTTTTCCGTGCCGTCGATAGTATCCACTTCCTCATCGCAGATATTGGCGGCGGCGGCGAAGGAACCGAGATCGATCTCGTCGAGCGTCGCGCCCAGGCCGAAACCAGACATGACGTAATCAAGAATGCACAGGGCCGCGTTGTCCGACCATTCCGTTTCTTCTGTGCGCGGATCGTAGAGCTTGCGCCCTTGCACCACAGCAGAGATGTTCGGCAGGCCGCTGGCATAGGCCGTTTCGTCCCAGCACAGCATGGCGTGGATGTAAGTCAAGCCGCGCAGGCGGTGACCGCTGGTCCATTTGCCGCTGCTATTGTCGATCAATACCTGGTCGGCGGCCTGGTTCGCCGTTCCCAGATGCTTATAAACGCTGGCGAATACGGTGCTGCCCTGCTTAAAGGGAGCTGCCGTCGCATTTCCGCTGCCGTCGAGCGCAACCACGCCGTCATTGAAATAGATATCGCCTATGGCGTCCGCTTCATGGGCGGCCAGAACGATGACGACATGCAGAATATCCAGCTTGTCGCTGGATCCGCTTACGGGACGGCTGTGAATAAACACGATGGGGCCGCTGACCCGCGTCTTGCCGTAGACTATGCGGTGGCTGGTGATCGGCTGGCGCACCATCTGCGTCCGCCCGCCGCCCTTGATCTCGGCGGAGAGCAGACTCGAACTCTGGATGCGTGGCTTGTCCGGCTCCTTGCCAAACGCCTTCGATCCCAGATAGGACACGCCCACGGAAACGATGCCGCCCGCTATGGAGCCGACAATAGAACCGATCACGCCGCCGCCGATAGCGGCAGCCACGCCCTTGCTGACCAATGCTCCCGCAACGGCGCCGACGACAGGAATGGCTTGAGGCATTCATCCGATCTCCCATGCGCGGATCCCCTGAAGCAGAGGGAAAGCCGTCAGGCGGTCATAACCTGGGCAGACGATCCAGTCGCCGACGCACACGCCCAACGTTTCGCCGCGTCCGGCATCAAGAAGGCAGACGTCGCCCCTGCGGGCGCGCAACGGCACGATTTCAGGAACGGCGTGGATGCGGGTGACCATTTCGGCCACCCCGATTACGCCGCCAAACCTTTCAAGGACGCTCATCGCCTCCCGCCGCGTTCCGTAACCCCGGAACGATGCGGCCATGTCCACGCCGGTGATGGCGAGAGCGCAATTGCTGGCGAACAAACAGCAATCGTTCACGCCCCAGGTGAAAGGCAGACTCCAGGCGCGCTCGATCTCGGCGGCAAGAGCCTCCGGCCAGTCGTGCCTCCGTTTGAGCATGTGATGTCCAGAAAATGAAAAAGGCTCCGCGAAAGGAGCCTTGTGGTTTTAAAAAATGAAGTGAGGTCTTATGTGTGAGTTAAGGTATAGGGGGAAGTACCGTCCCCGTACACAAGCGTCAGCAGAGCACCAAAGAGTAGAGCATATTTTTTAGTAAAGTTTACTTTTGCCTTGATTGTAGAAATAACTTTTTTA
>JACQIJ010000038.1 GCA_016198545.1 Pseudomonadota bacterium | reverse complement strand
TCCTTCAGGGGGGCATAGCCGCCGCACATGTCGCCGTACAGGGTAGCATAGCCGACGGCGGTTTCGGATTTATTGCCGGTGGAAACAACCATTTTGCCCGTGGCATTGGACAGTGCCATCAGAACGATGCCGCGGCAGCGGGACTGGATGTTCTGAAACGTGATGTCGGGCGTTTGCGCGGTAAAATGAGGATCAAGTTCCTTTTCAAATGATTCGACCTGATTTTCGATGGAAATCGTTTCCATTTTTATGTTCAGGATCTGCGCGATGGCGCGCGCGTCTTCCGCGCTTTCGCTGGATGTGTATTTAGAGGGCATGAAAACGGCATGGACGTTTTCTCTCCCCAGCGCGTCGGTGGCGATGGCGGCTGTCAGCGCGCTGTCTATGCCGCCGGACAGGCCCAGCAGTACGCCGGAAAATCCGTTTTTTCCCACATAGTCGCGCAGTCCTGCGCACAGGGCGCTGTAAATCGATTCTATCCGGCCGCGGGGGCCGCTGCTTCCGGCCGCGGGGGCCGCGCCGAAAGGATAGGTAAGAGTATGCAGGCATTCGTCGAATTCCGACCCTTGCCAGACGACCGCACCGCTTGCAGCCATCGCGAAGGAGGATCCGTCGAAAACCAGGTCGTCCTGAGCGCCGCACTGGTTGACGTAGATGAGGGGAAGGCCTGTTTCTTTGACGCGCAGGCGCATTTCGGCAAGCCGTTGCTCATGCTTTTGAAAATCGTAGGGGCTTGCATTGATGGAAATCAGCAGTTCCGCGCCGTTCTTCTTCAGCGCGGCGGCCGGTCCGTGGTTCCACATGTCCTCGCAGATGATGAGGCCGATTTTATGCCCCCTGAATTCCACCGGCTTGGGCATCCGGGCCTGGAAAAACCAGCGGGCTTCGTCGAATACGCCGTAATTCGGCAGGTGATGTTTTTTGACCGTCGCCTGGATTTTTCCGTCTCCGATCAGGTGTGCGGCATTGAATATCTTTCCCCGGGAGAAAAGCGGCGCGCCGACAATAATCCACGGTTTGCGGTTTCCGCTTTCTTTTGCCAGTGTTTTTACCGCCTTTTTTACGGTCTCAAGAAAAGACGGGCTGGAGATCATGTCCTCCGGTGCATAACCGCAGACCGATAGTTCCGGGAACACGACAAGATCCGTTTCCGCGGGCGCGGCATCCCACGCCTTCCCGGTTTGACGCAGGTTATATTCAATGTTCCCCACAATGGGATTGATCTGGGCAATGGCGATATGCAGGGGGCGCGCCATATCACTCTGCGGCGGCGGTCATGGAGGATCCGGGCCGTCCGGACTTGAGGTTTTTAAGCTCCTCCGCCACTAGAAATGCCATTTCCAGCGCCTGTGCCGCGTTCAGGCGCGGGTCGCAGTGAGTGTGATAGCGGCTGGACAGGTCTTCCTCCGCCACGTTTGCGGTTCCGCCCGTGCATTCCGTTACGTTCTGCCCGGTCAGTTCGAGATGGACGCCGCCGGGGTGCGTGCCTTCGGCCTTGTGGGAGGCGAAGAAGCCGCGCACTTCGTTCAGTATGTCCGCGAGTCTGCGCGTTTTGTATCCGTTGGCCGATTTTATCGTATTGCCGTGCATCGGATCGCAGGACCACACGATATGACGCCCTTCTTTCTTCATGGCGCGCAGGAGAGGTGGAAGTTTTTTTGTTATCTCCGCATGGCCCATGCGCGAAATCAGCGTCAGGCGCCCCGGTTCATTTGCGGGATTGAGAATGTCGGCCAGCTTCAGCAGCGTGTCGGCATCCATATGCGGACCGCATTTCAGGCCCAGCGGGTTGTGAATGCCGCGGGCGAATTCAATCTGCGCGCCGTCCGTCTGGTGCGTGCGCGCGCCGACCCAGACCATATGCGCGGAGCAGTCGTACCAGTCCCCGGTCGTCGAATCCGCCCGTGTCAGGGCCTGCTCATAGGGCAAAAGCAATGCCTCGTGCGAGGTGTAGAAATCCGTCTCCCGTATGGCCGGAACCTTGTCGCCCGTCAGGCCGCAAGCCTCCATGAAGGCGAGCGCTTGTCCGATGCGGCTGGCGGTTTCCTCATAAAGCTGGCTCAGGGGACTGTCCTGCATGAAATCAAGATTCCATTTGTATACGCGGTGCAGGTCGGCATAGCCGCCGTGGGCGAATGCGCGCAGCAGATTCAGGGTCGCCGCCGACTGATGATAGGATTTTACCATGCGCTGCGGGTCAGGTTCCCGCGCTTCTGCGGTGAACTCAAACCCGTTCACGTTATCGCCGCGGTAGCTGGGAAGGGTTTTACCGTTCCGCGTTTCGAAATCATCGCTGCGCGGTTTTGCGAACTGTCCGGCCATGCGGCCGACCTTGATAACCGGGACGGATCCCGCATACATCATGATGACGGCCATCTGCAGCAGGACGCGGAAGGAATCCCGGATTTTATTAGCGCTGAACTCGGCAAAACTTTCGGCGCAGTCCCCCCCCTGCAGAAGGAACGCTTTTCCCGCGGCGGCATCCGCCAGCCGCGCTTTCAGGTTCCGCGCCTCCCCGGCAAAGACCAGCGGCGGCAGGGCGGCAAGTTCCGCCTCCGCGCGCGCGAGCGCGGAAATATCCTTGTAATCAGGGAGTTGTTTTGCCGGTTTGTTTCGCCAGCTGTCCGGGGACCATGATTTTTGCATTCTTTTACGCAATCTTTAAATTTTCCGTCTTTGCCTTGCAAGCATCAAGAAGGTAACATAAACAGGCATTGTTGTAATAAAAAAAGGAAGACCGCAATGGGTCAGAAAAGCGCGACTGCCAGAGCCATGCTGCAGGATCATATGGCCCTTTTTGATGCTGTAGGGGCTGTCATCGAATCGGTTAACCCCGGGATTTTCGTGGATACCGACGCCCTTGAGGCGGTTATGGGGGATTTGCGCGGTTCATTCCAGAAAGATTATGCGCGCGTTGCGGAGTTTTACGACCTTCTTTTTGGAAAAGACATAACGGACTACGGCGACCGGGTTACGGCCCTGTTTACGGATTGGGAAAGGGAAGGCGGCGGGCCGCGCCTGCCGGCGATGATCGCGCACGCAATTGATTTTTTCGGGCTGGACCCGTCCTCGCCGGAGGCGAAGGCGGCATGGATTTCCTCCATCCTGTCGGAAATTCCGAACGGTCTGAAATATCACGGCAATGAGCATTACCGGAAGGTCATGTTTCATGCCATACGTCTGGCGGCGACGCATAACCATCTTTTCGAGAAGGATCATTCGGACGAGGTTCTGACCAGGCCGCAGCTTGCCGCGATGCTGATTGCGGCGTGCATTCACGATCTGGGGCATGAGGGCGGCGATAATCTGCGGGACGGCGTCTATACGCCCGGATACATGGAACAGAAGGCGCTGGATATCGTACGTCCGTACTTCGAGGCCGTCGGTCTTGACCGGGATATGATGGGGGATATCGAGACGCTGGTATTCTGCACAGACATCACTTTTTTTGCCGGCGACAACAGCCCCTGCGTGAGGATGCGCAAGGTATACAGGCATTATTTCTGGCAGGATGACAGCGTCGATGTATCCATGATTATGATGGGCAAGCTGCGCCGGTTCGAGGATAACCCGCAGCTTGTGCGCATGGCGATGCTGCTGCATGAAGCGGATATCGGAACCTCTGCGGGCGTCAGCTACGAGCAGACCGTCAAGGAGACCGTCAATATTGTAGAGGAGCGCGGGTTTAAAACCGCCGGCCCCGCCATCGTTCTGGCGTTTCTGAGCGAACAACTCGGCGAAACCATGTCGACGGAAGCCGGGAAACAGATTTTTGGCGCCGTCATGGAAAAAGTCATCGCGCAGGCAAAGGCCGATATCGAGCGCGGACGGAAGACGTACTACGAGGACTGAAGCGCAGCCGAATCCCACCGCCGGTGGAGCCAGAGCCATTGCTCCGGCCTTTCTTTTATCCACCTTCCAAGATATTCATGGCAGGCGGCAACGGTTTCCCCGACGGGAAGCGGTTTTTGGTTTTCGTCAAAAGTTTTTACAGGTTTTTCGACCGTTAGCCTGAATCGCGCGCCCTGCAGCCGTTCTATCCTGGCGGGGACAAGGGGGCAGAGGAATTTCTGGCACAGTTGCGCGAAAGCCGGACTGGTCATCGCCGGCTTGCCGAGAAAGGGGACGGCAATTCCCTCATTGTATTTCTGGTCGATAAGAATGCCGATATGATGCCCTTCCTTCATGGCTTGCAGCAGGGCGCGCGTTCCGCTGCGGGATTTAGGGAAGGCGGGGACGCGCGCGTCATAGGATCTGGCGCGGTGAACAAGGGCGGCCGCCCACGGGTTGTTGGGGGCGCGGTAAATGCCGTAAACGGGCAGGTTTTTCCGCGTCAAAAAGGCGGCGCAGAGCGCCTCCCAGTTGGCCATATGCGCCGAAAAGAGAATGCCGGGCATTCCGTCGTTCTTCAGGCTGTCCAGAATATGATCGTTGATTATTTCCACACGCTCGCGGCCGATTTTCTCAAGATGCGGATATTCCGCGAATACGCGCCCCAGATTTTCCCACATGCCCTTGGTGATTTCATCCGCTTTTTCGTCTCCTATGTCCGGAAAAACGAATTTCAGGTTTGCTTTCGCCTTGCGAGATGCGGCCAGCCGCGGTCCGATAAGGCGGCCGATCGCCCCGCCGCAACTCGAAGCCATGTCCAGCGGCATGATTTTGAATATAAAAAAAAGGACGTAGAGAAGCGC